>NZ_BJKN01000003.1:267964-429000 GCF_006538365.1 Moorella sp. E308F
TCTCCCCACGGAGCATTTCCAACACGATGTTTGCTTTTTGTTCAGCTGTAAATTTTTTTCTCTTTTCCATGTCACCATTATAGCTTAATTTTTTTGTTTTTGTGTCTTAACCTATGGGTCCATTATAAGTTGGCTGGCCTGGTACCAGCCAGAAGCTCCACGGGAAATTTCGTCTTGCAAAAACCGCATTTTATCCCAATATTTCCTCATTATATCCCACAAATGGATCCGATTAGGAAAAGTGATGGTAAAATAGAGGTAGCAAGAATAGGGAGGGGGAGATACCGTTGGATTAATTTAGAAGAATTATATAAAATGTAACCCCGGTGAAGGGAGAAAGTGGATGAACTAACAGCATGCGCAGCAAAGTGAAGTTGCTGTAATAACAAAAAATAATGTTAAAGACATGTTAGAAAAGGCTAATAAAGGCGACCAAGCTGCCATTAAAGCACTTTCCAAATTCTCAATTTTTGACTCCAAGAAAGTTGCAGAAAAAGTTAATGGTGTACGAGTATACGCTGGCCAAACCAAAACCATTGATTTCGGAGACGGAAGTGCCATTACATTAGACTATCAGATAACTTCCGGTGGAACTCAAATCCCAGCCTATTATACATGGGAAGGCGATTACGTACATGCTATAGCGATGCATAAGTGGTTTCTTTTGGGAGTAGAAGTTGGAAGATACGAGTTACATTTCATTTATGATCCTAATGGCAACAATCCCATTCTCAAGGAAAAATGGGATACTGGGTCTGCTATTTATGGTAATCAGGTGAATCCGCTTGGAACAGATGTGTTAACCGATGTTGGCCCTTACGCAGTTGGTGTTACTGGTAGGGGTATTTGGTCAACAAATATGGGGGCAAGCCAAACAGTAAAAATAAACGCTTATGGATACTTTGATCCCTCTCTCAATTGGGCTGAAGAATGGATATATTATTAGTTTAACCTAACGGGGGGTCTATATGCTAATGCCTCCAGAGGCACCATGGTATGCCGGTTTCTACAACTCCTTCCTATTGCTAATTCCTATAGTGATTATAATTGTTTTTGGGATCTTATTAACGACGATTATTGTTTTATTGCTTAGATTGAAGAAAATGCAAGAAGAAATAACCATAAAATTGGACAGAATATCTAAAGAGGTTACGAACAGGATTAAGGAGAAATAACCCCTCACACTTAAAAGCAGTAAACCGACTGAACAACTTATGAATCGGGAAAAAATAGAGGGCGCTGTGCGTCTAGCTGGCGAACAGCGCCTTATAAAGGGAAAATTTTGTACTAAAGTGCGATTTCGAGCAGCCTGGAGGAGGGCATATGATCTGATAGCCTGATGGTGCTCCGGAAAAGCATTTCAAGCATAAGTTAAATGTTAGCTAAAACACGTTCTTTATTGCTGCCGCCCGGCGCGTTGTTGCCAGGCGGTTTTTTATTACCCTTCCTGGCGATATAGAACCAGCCGCGGAGTGCCATTCTATGACAGGAAAATTTAGGTTTATGGCGAATAATGACATTAAATACAGTGTAGGGAAAACCGGTCCGAAAGGCTGAGACATAAAGCCATGCATTTCATCCGCCAAATACCGCATCATATCCTTCTAAAACCGCATTTTGCCCTAATTCGGGAGGAAAGAGAAGCCGGTCCAAGAATATCTTGGAGGTAAAAAATATGGATAAAATGCCGTTAATAAATTTGGCCTTACAGTCATTCCCGGAAAGTATCCTGTTATTGCTTTTTGGCTCAGGCCTATTTAAACGTTGTCCCAGCATTTACAGGCTACTAATTGGGGCGGCCCTTTCCTCCATAATTTCCTATTTTATCAGGAGATTGCCTTTTCCTTATGGCGTTCATGCCCTGATAGGGGTTGCGGTTTTAACTCTAATATTTTGGCTAATATTTAATTTGGATTTCAATCAAAGTTTGGTAGCATCGCTGGCAACCCTGGCCACCCTTGGCGCTATTGAAATAATTTTACTGCCAGTGGAGAGTCATTTATTAGGATTAAGCCGGTTTAGTGACGCCTGGCCTGATCCCAAATTGCGCCTGCTTATGGCCATACCGGAATTGATAATTCTATTATTAATAACATATTTACTATATAGGGATAACCGCTGTTTTAAAGGAGATTTGTGAATGGCTACCGCAAATCATAGTTACTGGTTAATCGCGGCCTTGCTAGGTCAGTCCTTACTAATAAACATTGCTGTCCAGAGCCTGCAGCTTTCCCAATATACCTACTATAAACCGATAGTCATAGGAGCGAACCTTGTTAGCCTGTCATTTTACCTTATGGTTCTCTTATTGATTAAAAAAATATCGGAATTAAAGCAGCAACAGCAAGTCCTGGAGCGAAAAGAAACGGAGCTGGACAGCGTTCAGAGCCTCTTGCGCACCGTACGCGCCCAAAGGCACGATATCATTAACCATCTTGACACTGTCTATGCCCTGCTTTCCTTGGGAAAAGAAGTCCCGGCCCGGGAGTACGCCTCGCATTTAGTGCAAATTGCGGGCAATACCAGCCACCTGATACGGTTGGAGCAACCGGTGATTGCTGCCTTCTTACAAAATAAACTCAATCAGGCTTTAACTAAGGAAATAACTATGTTAATTGACGTAAGTACGGATTTGAAGGATTTGGCTGTAAAGCCGTATGCTCTAATTACTATCCTGGGGAACCTCCTGGAAAACGCCATGGAGGCGGTAGAGACCTTACCGCCCGATCAGCGCTGGATAGAATTGGAGATATCCAGGGCCAACCTGTATTATCTATTTACCGTCAGCAATTCCGGCCCTCCCTTAGACTCCGCAATTAAAGATGTTATCTTCCAGCCGGGCGTCTCTACCAAAGGGCCTGACCGGGGCCTGGGCTTGGCTACGGTAAAGGAAGTGGTCGAGAACCACGGCGGGACAATTGAAGTCGAGGCTTACCCGGTTACTTTCCGGGTTAAGTTTCCCTGTCAAAGTACATAAGTGGAAGATGAGGTGATTATATGCTGACAGCTATAATTGCCGATGACAACGAGGCGGAAAGGACTTATTTTTGCAAATTACTCCGGGAAACTAAAAAGGTAAAAGTACTGGGCGAAGCCGCTGATGGCCTGGCAGCCTTGGATTTAGCCTCCCAACTGCGGCCGGATATTGCTTTTTTAGATATCGAAATGCCCGGTCCGAACGGTCTTGAAGTAGCCAGGGAAATCATGGCAATAATTCCACCAATTTCAATCATCTTTTTTACGGCTCATGCGGAGTATGCCGTCGATGCCTTTGAAATAAACAGCGTCGATTATCTTCTCAAACCCTTTGACGCCTTCCGCCTAAGGAAAGCCCTGGCTAAAATTGAAGAAAAGCTGGCCCTCAGACAAGTTAATAAAAGAAGTCAAAAGTTAAACAAACTGGCTTTAAAAAGCAGGGGAGAAATAATCCTTATCGACCTCAACGAAATAGTGTTTATCGAAAAGAGCGGCAAGAACACAACAATAGTCCATACCGTCAAAAGGGACTATACCACGAGTCAAACCATTGGAGAACTGGTAGAGCAACTGGAGAGACATGACTGCTTTCAAAGGGTTCATAAGTCATACCTGATTAATTTAAATATGGTGGAAAGGATCAGCCCTTTTGCCGATAACTCCTTTGTGGTCAGGTTTGCCGGATATAAAAAGGATGCCCTCATTAGCAGGAACAATATTGAATTGGTCAAAAAGCATCTTAATCTTATTTAAGCAAAGGACTGATTGAATGCTTCATAACCTATCGCTGCGCCTGGCAAAGTCTTTGGCCTTTAACGGCGGCCTTGATCCCTCCCGGATACCTGTTATTACTTATGGACTGGAAATAATCCTGGGAATTGTAGTTAAAACATTTTGTTTTTTAGCCATTCCCTCTGTACTGGGCGTTTTGCCCCAAACCCTGGCAGCCTTCACGGCTTCAGCCCTTTTCCGCCTCCCGGCCGGGGGCGCCCATTGTACGGGCTTCGCTCGTTGTTTATTTGGAAGCATTGTTGCTTTTACAGTAATTGGGATCCTTGCCAGGTTTATCGGGGGATTGGGCGATTGGACATTGACACTATTTTATATTGTCCTCGGCCTGGCCATCCTGTTAACTCTATCCCAGGTTCCCGTAGATAATCCCTCCAGACCGGTTAAAAAACCGGAAGAAAGGTCACATATGCAGAAATGGGCTTTAGGAGTTTTGTTTTCGTACGTTTTGATGGCAAACGTCCTGCCACTTACGAACGACTTGATTTTCGCGGCTTCCTTAGGGCTACTGCTGCAGCTATTCACGCTACTGCCGGCAGGTTATAAATTGATGCACCATTATGACATGTTATTAATAAAAGTTACCAGCTCTATTACTAAAGGGGGGAGGTGATCCGGATGAGGAGACGCTTTTTATTTACCCTAGTGGCTAACTTAGCGATATTTGTCGCCCTGCTGGGGGTCCGGCCGACCAGCTGGCTGGCCTGGTACCAACCGGAAGCTCCCCGAGAATTGTTGAAGTAAATTACTAAAAGGGGACAGGGAAGAAACCTGCCCCTTTAAAATTTGTCAAAGACCCCTGAACCGGCACTGCTGATTTCGTCTGGCAAAAACCGCATTATATCCGCTAAAAACCGCATTATATCCCAAAAAAAGATCGGATTGGGTAAAATGGTGATAAAATGGAAGCAGGAAATGAAAAGGGGGAGAGATTCCAATGGATCGTTCCTGTCGTTTTAGATATCTTTATTCAAATTAAAGAAAGGAGTGTTTATGAGAATGAGGAAAATTTGTATAGCGATAATTACTCTGGCCGTAAGCATATTATTCTGTTCAGTTGCTATAGCTTCTGTGCCCGAGAAAACCCAGCTAAAAAGCAAAGTTAATCAGGAAATAGTAGACGAGTTAATGAAATCGCTTAGTTATAATCAAGATTCCTCACCAATAAAGGCTATGGCTTCAGCTAAAGATAAAGATGGCAAACTCCACGAACTCCCGGTTAAAATAGCAACAAAAAAATTAAGCCAAAAAGTTGCTTCTGATGGTACAATAACTACAGAATATATTACCCTTGCCAGTGTAGAAACATATCAAAGTTCTAGATCATATGATGGTAAAATAAAAGAGTGTATGTTAACAGAATATGAAACGACTACTGCTAATGGAGGTTTATACTACATTAGATTTCATTGGACGGAAGGATGGTGGGAACGAAATAATTTTTCCTATGACGTAAGAAATGCATTTGTATACACTAGCCAAGAAGGACAAAAAATAGATGGAACTTTTTTCTCTGACAGTGATCAGTATGATATAGGCGAGCCAATTTGGAATACTTACGGTACCAAAACTGCAGTTTATTCAAATAATACCTGGGACTTCCCTTTTACCCAAAAGGATCCTCCAGGAGCGTGGGGCACCAGAGTGGGCTCTGACCTGTATGTAAACGGACAATTATTATATGACGATTGGTGGATCGATTTTTATTCAATATATTAATGTAAACAGAATACCTATTCCTTAGGTCTGAGCTTTTACAACGAATGTAAAGTGGGCTCAAACCTATTTTTACCGCAATGGGAGTTGATCAAAATGCTTTATAATAACCGTTCCCATATAAAGTGGCAATTACTTGCTATGGGGTTGATATTGGTATTTCTAATTATTATAGTGGGATGCCTTTATAAAGAGACCAAGGTTTTTTTGACGCCTGAAGAAGCATTGTTCTCTATCAATCAAGGGATGCGTATTATTGACAAAAAACCTTTAGGAAACGATTTTATCTTTTTTGCTAAAGAAAAAAACAATGATTATATAGTACGAGTGGAACATAAAGGAAACGGTTGGGTTGTAGTTCCAGGCATATCTTCTTCTTCAATGCTGTCTGCGTCTGACAATATGAATGTAGGAATTGATACGTATAAAAGTGAAGATGAAGCAAAATCTTATACTCTAGTGTATGGAACTGTATATAATCCAAATATATTTGTAATAGAGATCCATTTTCCTGACAGCGTAATAATGAAAGAAATGGTTAATGGTGAAGGATTTTTAGTAGTTAGGGAAGGGTTTTACCTAAACAGGGGTGAAAAAATACGCGTGCTAGGATTGGATGATAAAGGAAATAAGATGTGGCAAAGTCAATAGTTTTATAAAGGGTGAGCAAATATGGACCCTGGGTGACCTGGAACCTAATTGGATCGAGTTATGTATTAATTCCAACTTTCCTTCTCTGCCAAAAGGAGGAAGAAATAATGTCACAAGTGCCCGGGTTCATCGGGTGGGCTTGCAAGCTTGCCATCACCCTGTTATTCTCGCTAATCCTTTGGACACAGGTGCCACTGTCCACAGGGCAAGCACTTGGGCAGAACCCTGGCGACCAAAGGAGTAACGAAACTGGCAATTCAGCACCGGCTTTTACAGATATCCAGGGTCATTGGGCGGAGACCGTAATTCAAGAAGCGGCGTCCGTTGGCTATGTGCACGGCTACCCGGATGGTACTTTTCGTCCTGATAATCCGGTCACCCGGGCCGAGGCGGTCACCTTTATCGTGAAAGCTCTGCAGCGGGTACAGTACCTACCAGATATTAACTTGCCGCCGGATATGATGGCCGAATATTTCCCGGATACTCGGGACCACTGGGCCGGGCAAAAAGGCTCCTTACCCCTTGCCTTTTCAGCCTCCCTGGTAACCACCGAAGATGCCCGGGCGGGCAACCGGTTTGAGCCCGATGCCCCTGCGACCCGGCTAGAGGCTGTCATATGGCTGGCCCGGGCCGTAAACCCCGCCCTGGAGGCGCGTCGTCGCATTAAAGAAGAGCGCCAAAGGGAAGGATGGTCGGCGGAGGCCCAAGCGGCTGTGCTCACGGGATTAGAAAACATCCGCTGGCCATTCCGGGATACGGTAGCAGAAAAAGTAAGAAGCTATGTTATGCAAGGGATTAAATCAGGGCTGATCAGTGGCTTCCCGGATGGGAGATTCGGTGGCAATGAAATCGTAACCAGAGGACAAATGGTCGCGATGCTACAGCGCTTGCAGCCGATAGCATCCCTGTCAACCCAGCATCCCGAGATTAACGAGCCCGTAATGCCAGAACGTGGTCGTATTATGGAAGCACGTCAAAGCTGGCCTCCGGCTGCAGGAAAATCGCCGCGTATTTTAAATGGCGATAATAAGGAAGACTGGCCGGCGCTGAACCGCTTGGTAATGGCCTTACGCAGTGTAGAAAAATTCGAACCCCCGTCCGGGGTAGGCGATCTCCCGGTTGCACCACCGCACAGGGAAATGTTGTATATTCGTTTCGCCGATGGCAGTGAAGATATCCTGTATCCAGCAGTACGCTGTGAGACTACCCCCACAGGTGGACGACGCTGCACACCGGAACCGGATTGGATGATCCTTAATAGTCAGGTCGTTCATTCACCATTACTCTGGGATTATTACCACGGACAGATGAAAATGGACATGCCACTTGTACTTTCGCCGGCAACTTGAGGGGATAGATTGGGTTCATGTGAACTCAAGCGATAGAAGTAATATGATAGAAGTAATATAGAGAAAGCAAATCCGAAGGGATAGGTCTAACAATATCCCTTCTTCGTTTTTGACTAATATTGAAATTTGATCCAGCGTTATCTTTATCACAAACTTATATGAAGTTGCAAAATAGGAGAGATCGATATGTCTAAGTTGAAATTAATCGCTCTTCTGGTCATCGGCCTATTAGTTTTGGGGACGGGGTCAAAATTTATATTATCTGGAACAACAACGAACAACGGTGATGTTGCCCGGGAGCAGTCAAAAGGAAGGGCAAGTATAAAGCCCCCGGAAAGTAAAGACCAAAAAGAAAACCCTGAGGAGAAAGAAACGATTCCCTATAAAACAGTACCCCATGCTATCACTGTCGCTGGCGTGAACCATGAAGGAGAGATTATTGTAACTCTACCCCATCCCCACAACCCCGGGGATATATCATTAACCTACTATTGTTTCGATCCATATGAGCAAAAGCTTTATGAGCTGGCCAGTCCCTTAAGTTCAAAAAGGAAGATTCATTCTATATGCAAATATGGACCCTGGGTGGCCTGGATTGAAGGGACTACCGATTTTGAATCCGAAGATTGGCTCCTGGCAGCCAAACACCTCCCTACCGGCAAGATAATCGAAATCAGCAAGAACAGGGTTGAGGAAATTAAGATCGAAGGCCCCGGGCCTTCTGGTATTCGCTATGAACCCGGGGATCTATCTATATTTGGCAATAAAATTACATGGGCACAATATGAAATTATAGACGGGAATTTGACAAGCGTCATATATATCTATAACCTCGACCAAGGGCGTCTAGAAGCAATCGAGGAGTTGCCCGGCGCTCCACGAGTTATATTAAACAGTCCGGACATATATGACAATAAGCTGGTTTGGTCCCAGGCGCGTTTCGTATATGAAGAAATACGGGCGGAAAGCGATGTGTTCTTTAAAGATTTAGTCACCGGAAAAAAGTTTCGCCTAACATCCAACCATTGCAGCTTTGCACCCCGGATAAATGGCAGGAATGTTACCTGGCTGGCCAGAGACACAAGAGTGGGTAAATACGGCGAAATTGTCAAATATAATTTAGATACTGATGAATCTATCCAGATCACCAATAATAGTGCCCATCGATACAGCACTACACCAACTATTGGAAATAAATTCATAACCTGGATGTGGAATGTTCGGGAGGAGGTCCAAGCATATGATCTGGAAATGAACGACGTCAGGGTTTTCGATACCGGTGTTATCGATTTGATTTATACCGGGGGGAATGTGCTGGCCTGGAGATGGAGAGACCCCTTTGAGATGGAAAAGTGGAGAAACAGTGAAACAGATCAAGTTCCCAGGAGTGAGGTCCGGTTCGTAATTATCGAACCTTAATTTTTTGAGAGGGCACAAATCCAAAAAGCGGGGCTGTCACGAAAGCCAGTCGTGCAGCCCCTTTCCTCTGTAATATTATAATGAGCTTTAAACTTGTTAAGTAGTGTGATACATTATAGGCAAAAAGGCAGATAGCATGATAGGTCCCCGCAATGAAAGCAGTCCCCTGCAGTCACAGGGGGCTCAATTTTTCTTCCCGACGGAGGATTATGACGTCACCCTTGCGGTCGATGAGCTGTGCGGCGACAGTACTGCCGCCGGGCTCTACCAGCAGGTAGCAGCTGTTTTTTTCACGGCAGACAGTACCGCGGGCGGAAAGTTTACAAAAGGTTTCCCGGCGGCGCTGGAGGGCTCTTTCTCCGTCCAGCAGGCGCAGGGCCAGGGTATCCATATTTAAAAGGCAGGGCAGGACCTGGTTGCCGGCCAGGATCAGCCGGGTGCGAAAGAAGCCCTCGACGTAAGGCTCAAAACTTTTTACTTTGCTACCGACCACATAGCCTGTCCCGCCCTCATCACGGCAGCGGGGCCGGCGCAGGCGTAAAGGTACCAGGACCATTTCCGGCCCCAGGACAATGGGGGCCAGGTGACTGCGGCCTTCCCTGGACCAGGCGGTATACTCCTGCCGCCAGGAAACCCCCAGATGAGAGGCCAGGGCCTTCAGGACGGTCTTTGTCCGACGGCGGTCCAGGATTTTTTGGCCGTCGTCCAGCCAGACCTCGGTGTAGTTACCGCAGTCGTCGCCTGTGCCGTAGACCGGCACCAGGCAATTAAGATTTTGCCACAGACCTTTCTGTATCCAGCTGACTGCCAAATATACCACCTCCTGCCTAAGTTATATTATAAACGAACAGAAGTTCGCCCATCAAGACGGCCATTAATCACGAATCGACATAACGGCAGCAGCCGGCCTGCGGCACCGGCCGGAGCTTCAGTTTACGGCCCCGGCATTGGCTTTAGCCCGGCGCGGCCCTGTTCAAAGATTGGGCCAGGGCTTGGATGGCCGCCGTCAGGTCGTCGAGTTTTTTCTCCACCCTGACTAAGAGGTAAAAGGCGATGACCATGGGGAAGCCATAGTTGCCGATCTGGACCCAGAGGTTTTCCATGTCAGGCTCCCTCCTTTTCCTCGCTGAAGTTCCACTCCTGGACTACCTTTTCCCGGCCCTGGCCCAGGAGTTCCCCCCAGGCGGCGGCGCATTCGCCGCAGAGAATAAGGTCGCCGATGAGGGCAGTATCCTCCAGGAGCAGGATTTTACCTTCCAGGGTTTGCTGGCGGTCGCAGCAGTTGCAGCGTCCCCGCCGGGGCCGGGCGAAATAACTAAATTTGACCTGCAGCATACCAGGAGCCTCCTCTTCTTATTTCCACCATTCGATGGTGGCGGTATGTCGCCATGAGCGGCTCCTCCAAAGCCACCTTGAACGGTTCCTGCTAAATTAAGGGGATGGGGTGAGCTACGAGTACCTCAACCCGCTCACCCCATCCTGGAATAACTAACCGCAAAGCTTAAGCAGCGATGATGTCGGTGACATCCCTGGTGACGATACGGGCCCCGACGATAGCCGTCAAGTCGCCGCCGGGCGAGGTAAAGATGTTCCTGGCCAGGATAAGGTCCATGACGGCCCGGACTTCAGCTTCGGTCAGGTTGTCGCGTGGGTCCTGGACGGCCAGGGTGGTGCGGCGGCCGGCGGCATTCTGGAAGATCAATTCCAGGCGTTTGGTAAGCATAACTGTTCACCTCCTATAGATTTACTTAGGCGCCGGCACTGAGGTCGTTCTCGTTAACGCGGCTGACGGCGTTAACGGGATGTACCTGCAAGCTGCCGATGGCCTGGGCGACGTCGTAGACATCCTGGTCGCTGGCAGAGGGTTTGACGCGGCTGTAGGAGCGCACCCGGTAAACGGGCTGCCCAGTAGCGTCGGTCCCGGTCTGCACCTGCAGGCGTAAAGTGGTGGCCAGCGGGGTACTGATCACAGCCATTTGTTTCACCTCCCTTCGGACGGCTACATCATAGCATGGTTGCCTGCAAAAACGAACTAATGTTTGCATACAATTACGAGCCAGAACCTGTCGTTAACCGCTAATACCGGCTGCTAAGGAAAGCCAATAAAGCAGAAAAACGAAAGCAGGAATATCGTACCAGGCGGATTACTTTAACTTTTGGCAAAGAGATGGAGAACCAGGCCGGCAGGCCCCTGGCAGGATACCGGAGCGTTTATGTAGATAACAGGTCGCTCCGGATTATATGGAAGGTTACAGAACTGCAGGTAATCGAGGTCGCCATCATAGCCGGCATAGCCGAACGCGAAGGAATGCTGGCCTATAAACTGGTTTCCAGGCGCAGGGAAGAATTGGAGAGGTTTATCAAAGAACTGGTTAAGTAATAACAGGTCTTAATAAAATGCTAAGTAGTATCCAGTATGAACTACTTATCCAGGACGGTGTTACCGGCCTGGTAGAACTTCCAGGGAGCTCTTAACTACGCAGCCATTATACAAAATTAACCTTGTAATCCATTGACGCGCTTAACATATGCTGGTATTATTGTTCATAAAGTAAGCATAAGATATGTCGAAATAAATATAATGGAGCAGTCGACATGGATAGCCATTACGCAGTCCTGGACTGTCTGCAAAGAAACGACAAGCTCACCCAGCGCGACATCGCCCGTTACACTGGCCTTTCCGCTTTCTGCGCTGCAGATCTGGCCGGTATAGACGGCCGCAATACCCTGGTAATCACCTGGCAGGCCGGGGAAGAATACCAGCCCCCGGGGATAGAAGTGGTGAATATAATCCCCCGATTGTAGGGATTAGGGAGTAGAAAAAAATAATAGACACTCATAGTTACATAAAATGGTATTAATTATTAGCGGTAGTAGAACTATTTAAGCAGAGGGCTTTTTAGTATGCTCTTTTAGCTTCTTTGTTGAGGGGAGGGTTAGCGGGTGGAAGAACAAAAAGACGCCAACCTGGCAATGTATGCGGACGAGCACGCCATGCGATTAGAGTTTGCCGATATTGTAAGAGTTGACGCTAACGCGGAAAGGGTTATTCTAACCTTTATTCAACGATATCCAGAAGCCGAGGCAGCAAACCGAACAGAAACTAAGCCCCCTATTCCTGGCGTCCAGTATATGCCGAATGGGCGTATCGTTAGCCGCGTGGTTGTGTCTTGGCCACATCTGATACGTATACGGGATATGCTTAATAAACTTATCTCCGAACGGGCCTCTGATGTAGTAGCTGCCGCCCAAACTATAATGGGAGGGAAAAAAGCTATTGATTCAGAAAAATAACATAATCCAATTCCCCGGCGGAGATCAGACTACTTTTGAACAAACGCCCCGTGATATTACCGTCAATGATGCTGGACTGCCCATTGGGAATATTATAAAAGAGGCATTCCTCGATAGGATTGTATTCGTACCAAGAGTTTCTGAGAGACAGGAGAATCTAAGAAACGAACTAATGCAAAGAATTGTCCAAACGGCGCAGGCAATTAATGAAACAGCCGTTACCCGGGAAGGGGAGACTCAGGTGGACTGGCAGGAGAAATATCTCGATAAGCTGGACCGTGATATCGGCGAAATCAAGCAATCGCTGCAAGCTACCGAGGAGCGTATTGCCGCTATGGTGAGCCAGACCCTGGGTGAAATCCGCGACCGCGATAATCAGCGGCACGCAGAGGTTCAGACCATCAGGGCCGACATGCAGGCTATACGTTCGGATAACGAGGAGACCCGCCGCTGGATAATAGGGATGGCTATAGCTACGATCCTGGGTATAGCTGCAATGGTTGTTACTGTTCTACTAAAGTGAAGGTGAGGTTCCGCATTTGGCATTAGAGCGACAGGAGCCTGAAGAGGGTAATTTGTCCCCTCGCAAACGCGAAGAAGTTGAGAAAAAGCTTCAAAGAAAAGATAAAATTGAAGATAGTGTGCTTATCAAATAGTATTGTTGTGAAAAAAGAAGATATCCTGGCGGCACTGCGCTACGCAGCCATTATACAAAATTAACCTTGTAATCCATTGACGCGCTTAACATATGCTGGTATTATTGTTCATAAAGTAAGCATAAGATATGTCGAAATAAATATAATGGAGCAGTCGGCATGAATAGCCATTACGCAGTCCTGGACTGTCTGCAAAGAAACGACAAGCTCACCCAGCGTGAGATCGCCCGCCGTACTGGCCTTTCCGCTTCCTGCGCTGCAGACCTGGCGGGTATAGACGGCCGCAACACCCTGGTAATCACCTGGCAGGCCGGGGAAGAGTACGTAGTATTGCAGGGAATTGAAGTGGTGAATATAATCGACCGATTGTAGAGATAAGAGAGTATAAAGAAATTAAAAGGCACTCATAGTAACATATAATGGTATTTTGTGGGGTAGTCCCAGTGTTGCCGATTATCCCTGCTACCAACAAAATCACTATCAGAGTTGTTAATAAACGGCAACAGGAAAGGGTAGTGCGGGCTATTGCCGGGAAATGGAAAGATCGTCGTGACCTGGTCGACGATCTTTTGAAAATTCGGGAGGACGAAGATGACCGCCCGGGAACAAGCCTTGAATAAATATGTTATAGATACCGGAGTGACTTAAACCATGAAAGGCCTTATCCTCTCCGGCGGCAAGGGCACCCGCCTGCGGCCCCTCACATACACCACCACCAAGCAGCTCATTCCTGTGGCCAACCGGCCCATTTTTTATTAAAGGAGCGACCTACATGTCCGTTCCCCATGTCATTACCGAAAAAACTTATGCCGCCGAACTGATACATAAAATCAAAACGCGCCAGGCCAACGTAGCCGTTGTCGGCCTGGGATATGTAGGCCTACCGCTGGCGGTAGAGAAAGCCAAGGTGGGCTTTAATGTTTTAGGCATCGAGCAGAATCCTAAAAGAGCGTTCAAAGTAAACAACGGCGAAAACTATATCCTGGACGTCAAAGATGAAGAGTTAAAATCCCTGGTCCAAGAGGGGAAGATAAAAGCTTATACTGATTTCAACTGTTTACCCCAGGCCGATGTCATCGTCATCTGCGTTCCCACCCCCCTGGACGCCAACCGTGATCCAGATATCACCTACATCAAAAACGTTACGGCAGAAATAGCCCGGCACTTGCGCCCGGGCCAGCTAATTACCCTGGAGAGCACCACCTACCCCGGCACCACCCAGGAGGTCATCCTGCCCCGCTTAGCAGCAACGGGCCTCAAGGTAGGCGAAGATTTCTTCCTGGCCCATTCGCCGGAAAGGGTGGACCCCGGCAACAAGCGTTTTACCACTAACAACATTTCCAAGGTCGTCGGCGGCGTGACACCCGCATGCCTGGAGGTGGCCTGTACCTTCTATGCCCAGACCATCCAGCAGGTAGTACCGGTATCCTCGCCGGCCGTAGCCGAGATGACGAAAGTCTTCGAAAATACCTACCGCGCCGTCAACATAGCCCTGGTGAATGAATTAATGCTCCTCTGCGACAAAATGGGCCTGGACGTTTGGGAAGTAATTGACGCCGCCGGTACCAAGCCCTTCGGCATCCAGACCTTTTATCCCGGCCCGGGCGTTGGCGGTCACTGCATCCCCGTCGATCCCTTTTATCTGGCCTGGAAGGCGCGGGAGTACGACTTCCAAACCCGTTTCATCGAGCTTGCGGGGGAAATCAACATCCAGGTATCTTATTATGTTGTCGATAAGGTTATCGAGGCCTTAAATAGGATACAAAAAGCCGTTAACGGCTCCCGCATCCTTATCCTGGGCGTGGCTTACAAAAAAGACATTCCCGACATCCGGGAGTCTCCGGCCTTGAGGATTATCCCCCAGCTCATCAAACGCGGCGCGGTTTTGAGCTACCATGATCCCTATATTCCCTTTATAGAACCCCGGGAATGCCCTCAATTCAGCGCCGCCAGCGTGGAGCTTTCGGCCGAAAGAATCGCCGCCGCCGATCTCGTCCTGATTCTCACCGACCACTCCGGTATCGACTACCAGTGGGTGGTGGATCAGGCCAGGATCGTCGTTGATACGCGCAACGCTACTAAACACGTAAATAATAACCGGCACAAGATCATCAAAATTTGAGCCCTGGAACGAAAGGGAATGACCTATGAATGTAGGAGTAATCGGTGCGGGGAACTGGGGTAAAAACCTGGTGCGCACTTTCCACCGCCTGGGGGAACTGGCCGGGGTAGCGGAGGTAAATCCCGAGCTGCAAAAGGCCATCAGGACAGATTACCCCGGCGTTACGGTTTATAAAGAAGCCGGGGAAATTATCGCCAGCGACGTTCCTGCCGTAGCCGTGGCTACACCGGCCCATACCCACTACCGGGTAGCGCGGGAGGCCCTGCTGGCCGGTAAAGACGTATTTGTCGAGAAACCCCTGGCCCTATCCCGGGCCGAGGCTGAAGAACTGGTAGACCTGGCGGCGGCTAAAAACCGCATCCTGATGGCCGGGCACCTTCTCCTCTACCAGCCAGCCATCCAGTGGCTGAAAAACTATATTGCCTCCGGCGCCGTCGGCGATGTAGCCTACCTCTCCCAGGAAAGGTTGAAGCTCGGTCGCGTGCGCGCGGTGGAGAACGTCCTGTGGAGCTTCGGCGTCCACGATATTGCCGTGCTCCTCTACCTGGTGGGAGAAAAGCCACAGGAGGTCAAGGCCGCAGGCCAGTGTTTCCTGCAGGAAGGTATCGAAGACGATGTCCACGTGCATCTCAAGTTTAGCGGCGGCGTGCAGGCCCACCTGCATGTATCCTGGCTGTGGCCGGAGCAGAGGCGCCGCCTGACCATAGCCGGTTCCAAAGCCATGCTTACCTATGATGAACTGGCGCAGGAGGTCGTTCTGCATAAAAAGCGGATAACCCCGGAGCTGCATAACCGTGATGAGGGCAGCGAGGTAGTCTTCCGGGGCAGTGAAGAACCACTCCTGCTGGAGTGCCGCCATTTCCTGGAGTGTATAAAGGAGCGGAAAGAGCCTTTATCTAACGGCCGGAGCGCCCTGGAGGTAATCGAAGTCCTGGAGAGGGCCGGAAAACAATTGAAGGAAGATGGAGTATGAGCGAAAAAGATTATTTTGTCCACGAAACGGCCTGCGTAGATGCCGGGGCCAGAATCGGCAGGGGAACGAAGGTCTGGCACTTCTGTCATATTATGCCGGGAGCGGAAATAGGTGAAAACTGCAACCTGGGCCAGAATGTTTTTGTGGCCCGGAACGTAAAAATAGGCAACAACGTCAAGATCCAGAACAACGTTTCCGTTTACGAAGGGGTTATCCTGGAAGACGACGTCTTTTGCGGGCCGAGCATGGTCTTTACCAACGTCAGAACGCCGCGGGCGGCTTATCCCCGCAATACCAGCAGCGATTACGCTAGCACTCTGGTGAAGAGGGGGGCCTCCATCGGCGCCAATGCCACAATTGTCTGCGGGGTGACTATCGGCGAATGGGCTTTTGTTGCGGCGGGGACGGTGGTGACAAAAGACGTGCCGCCCTACGCCCTGGTGGCCGGCGTACCGGCCCGGATCGCCGGCTGGGCCTGCGAGTGCGGCGTACCTTTAAAGTTTGCCGGGAATACCACTACCTGCAGCGAATGCGGCAAGAAATATGAAAAGCGAGGAGAAGCTACCGTTGAGCGGATTGCCTAAAATTCCCGTTTTAGACCTTACTCCCGAGATTGAAGCCCTCTGGGACGAGCTGATGGCTGCCATCCAGGGTGTCTTGAAGTCAGGCCAGTTCATCATGGGTCCCAATGTAAAAGCCTTTGAACAGGAAGCAGCCGCTTACCTGGGGGTCAAGCACGCCGTCGGGGTGAACTCAGGTACCGACGCCCTGGTTATAGCCTTACGCGCCGCAGGAATCGGTCCTGGGGCTGAAGTAATTACCACTCCCTTCACCTTTTTTGCCACCGCCGAGGCCATCAGCCAGGTGGGAGCAACTCCGGTTTTTGTCGATATCGACCCAAAGACTTTCAATATCAACCCCGACCTTATCGAGCCAGCCATCACATCGCGCACCAGGGCCATCTTGCCGGTGCACCTCTACGGCCAGGCCGCCGACATGGACCCCATAATGGAGCTGGCGAAGAAGTACAACCTTAAAGTAATCGAAGATACCGCCCAGGCCTTCGGGGGGGAGTATAAAGGACGGAAACTCGGCACTATCGGCGACGCCGGGTGTTTTTCCTTTTTCCCTTCTAAGACCCTGGGCGCTTTCGGTGACGGGGGGCTTATCGCCACCAATGACGACGAAATTGCGGAAAAAGCCCGCATGCTGCGGGTCCACGGGGCTAAAAAGAAGTATTACAATGAAGTAATAGGCTACAACTCTCGCCTGGACGAGATCCAGGCCGCCATCCTGCGGGTGAAACTGCCGCACATTGATGAGTGGAACGAGGCCAGGCGGCAGGCGGCAAAGCGTTACAATGAGCTTCTAAAAGACGTGCCGGGCATCGTAACACCTTACGAAGCCCCGTACGCCAGGCATGTCTATCACCAGTACACTATACGGGTGCCGGACGGGATGCGGGATAAGATGAAGCAGTTCCTGGCCGACCAGGCCATCGGCACCATGGTCTACTATCCTGTTCCCGTGCACAAACTGCCGGTCTACGCCGGAAGCAACTACCGTCTACCAGAATCCGAAAAGGCGGCTGGCGAAGTGCTGTCGCTGCCCATCTGGCCGAAAATCCTTGATGAAACACAGGCAAGGGTTGCTAAAGTCCTGGAGGCCACTCTGGTATGAGCGCCGGCCTTACCCGTATTAAGGCCCTGCTTCGCAGGAGTTCCTTTGCCCGTAATGTGGCGGTTCTCGCTGGAGGCACAGCGGTAGTGCAGGCCATCGTGGTGCTGGCTTTGCCCATTCTCACGCGGCTTTATAATTTTAGGCCGAGCCGGTCATCTAATTGTTCTCGTCTACAGCACTTTCTGCTCTCGAACCTCAAGATATATTGAGTGTGAGTACCCGGATAACGCTTGGTGATTTTTTATGATTAATCGTCTGCTTCGGCATCCTGTAGGGCAAAACATTCTGTATCTATATGGCGTTCGTTTTGCAGGATACCTTATCCCGCTTTTTACGTTGCCCTACCTAGCGCGGGTAATGGGGGCCGAGACCTTCGGTTTACTTGCTTTCGCGCAGTCGTTTGCCCTCTGGCTGGCTCTTCTCGTGGAGTACGGGTTCAACCTTTCGGCGACCCGCGACGTAGCCCGTTATCGGGAGGACGCATCCAGGGTGGCTGGTATCGCGGCGGGGGTTCTGGGGGCAAAGGGTTTGCTACTGGTTTTGAGCTTGGGAATAGCTGGCCTATCTTGGTTGGCGGCGCCCCTTTTTCACGACCATTCAGCGTTACTCTGGTGGGCCTGGCTGGCGGCTATATTTCAAGGTCTGAGCCCGCTTTGGTACTTCCAGGGGATCGAACGCATGCAAACGCCAGCTTTGCTGGATATCGGCAGCCGTGTGCTCGTGATGCTGGGCATCTTTGCTCTCGTTAAGGCCCGCGAAGATGCCTGGCGGGTACTAGCCCTCCAGGCGTTTGGTAATGGCATGGCGGTTGGACTGTCCCTTAACCTAATGTACAGGGAAGTGCGTTTCCGCCTTCCCACACTTTGGGACACCTGGCAAGCTCTTCGCCTGGGTTTTAGCATGTTCTTCTTCCGGAGCGCGGTAAGCCTATATACGACTGCGAACGCCTTTATTCTCGGGCTCTTCGTTGCACCTGCCCTCGTAGCATACTATGCAGGAGCAGAAAAGATTGCCAAGGCGGTGCTAGCGTTAGTCGGTCCCATCTCCCAGGCCTTATACCCTAGAGTGAGTCATGAAATCGCGAGGGACTATAGTAGGGCGCGTCGTTTGGCCCGGTTTAGCCTATTTGTGATGGGGCTGTCTGGGGGACTGATGGCTGCGGGGCTTATTATTGCGGCACCTCTAGCAGTGCGCGTATTACTCGGTCCAGGATACGAGCCAGCAGTCCCCGTGCTACGGCTCATGGCTTTGTTGCTCCCCATTATCGCGTTGAGTAACGTTTTTGGCATTCAGTGGATGCTACCCCTGGGCCTAGATCGTAATTTCAACGTGATCATTGTTTCTGCTGGACTGCTCAATCTCGTTTTGGCGGTATTGCTCGCCCCTCGCTTTGGCCCGCAAGGTATGGCCTGGGCAGTGGTCATTTCTGAAGCTTTTGTCACATTGGCTATGTATGTTATACTTTCGCGTCTGGGGCTTAGCCCCCTGCAGGAGGAGACGGTATGAAGGTAGATTGGCTGATCGTGGGCGCAGGGTTCACGGGGGCTACGCTGGCCGAGCGGATCGCTTCGGTGATGGGTCAGAAAGTGCTTTTGGTTGAACGTCGCGACCACATCGGGGGCAACGCCTATGACGAGTACAACGAACACGGCATCTTGGTACATCGCTACGGTCCCCATATCTTCCACACCAACAGCAAGAAGGTCTGGGACTATCTATCCCGCTTCACGCGGTGGCGGACTTACCAACATCGGGTACTGGGGATTGTGGAAGGGAAGAAGATACCTATACCGTTCAACTTAAATTCCCTTTACGCCATTTTCCCTCCCCGCCATGCCGAGCGCCTGGAGGAAAAACTCGTCGGCTATTATGGTCTGGGCGCAAAGGTGCCAATTCTGAGACTTCGGGAGAATGAGGACAAGGACATTCGCTTTTTGGCCGAGTATGTTTACCAGAACATCTTCTACGGTTACACTCTGAAGCAGTGGGGACTGAGGCCGGAGGAACTCGACCCTTCCGTAACCGAGAGGGTACCGGTCTACATAAGCCGTGACGACCGCTACTTCCAGGACATCTACCAGGCCATCCCTGGCGAGGGCTATACCGCTATGTTTCGCCAAATGCTCCGGAATCCCAACATCAAGATCTTGCTCAACACCGACTTCCGGGAGATCCTGGATGAGGTGCGCTTTAACCGCATGATCTACACCGGGCCTATTGATGCCTTCTTTGACTATATGCATGGGCCGCTCCCCTACCGCTCGTTGCGCTTTGAGTTCGTAACTTTGCATCAGGAGTGGTTCCAGGAAGCAGGTACGGTAAACTACCCCAACGAGTACGACTTCACCCGAATCACTGAGCAGAAGCACCTCTCGGGGCAGCAATTGCCGGTGACTACCTTGGTTTACGAATACCCAGAGGCCTACCGGCCGGGGGAGAACGATCCCTACTACCCGGTGCTCCGGGAGGAGAATCGGGAAGTCTATGCACGTTGCCTGGAGGAAGCTAAGAAGCTGAAGGGTACAGTACTCTTTGCTGGGCGATTGGCAGACTACAAGTACTACAATATGGACCAGGCTGTGGAAAGAGCCTTGAAGCTATTTGAAGGGGAGGTAGCCAGGTGAACGAACGTGTGTGTGCTGTTGTAGTGACCTATAACCGCAAGACTCTTCTACGGGAGTGTCTGCACTCGTTGATTACGCAGACGCGGCCCCCAGACGAAATACTGGTCGTGAACAATGCCAGCACTGATGGGACGCGCGAGATGCTTCAGAACGAGTTCCCCCTGGTAAAAGTAATAGATCTCCCCAGTAACATGGGCGGAGCAGGGGGATTCCACGAGGGAATGAAGTGGGCCTACGAAGAGGGTTATAACTGGATCTGGTTGATGGATGATGACGGAATTCCGGCGGCGGATTGTTTGCAAAGGTTGCTTGAATTGGGCGACAATGAGCTAAGTATACGAGCTCCATTGGTATTACGAAAGGATGATTCCGAGAAAAGGCTCGCGTTCGGCCTGGTTTACAAGGGGCGCAGAATAGAGAGAGAAAAAGATGCCTTGGGTGCTGCAGTGGGCTTTTTACTGGAAGGTGTTTCTAACCCTTTCAATGGCGTCTTAGTTCACAGGAGCGTTGTAAAAAAGACTGGTCTTCCCCAAAAAGAGTTCTTTTTATGGGGAGATGAGACAGAATATATGCTGCGAGCAAAGAAGTTCGGAGTAAAAATCGGCACTGTTGTGAAGGCTTTATTCTTTCACCCACCAAATCGAATGTTGCCGAAGTCGGTGAAGGTGCTTTGGGTATCATTCAGCGTACACCATACTGAAGATCACCTGAGAAATTTCCTCATTCTCAGAAACGGAGCCTATATTGCTGCGCGGTATTACGGTTTAACCAGAATGCTAAAGCACTTCATCAAATACTTTTTATTCTACCTTCAGGAGTATGGATTAATTGCCGGGCTTTGGAGTTTGCGTGTGGCGTGGATGGGGTTGCGGGGCGATTTCAAAATGCCAGAAGCCCTTAATTGGAGAAGTTAACGTTTATCTAGATCTTGTTCAAGGATGGACATGGTGAATTTATTCTCAGCCTTTGTCACTTTTCTAGTAGGGGTTATATCGTTATGTCATACGAGAGGGTTTGTAGCATTGTTTCTCATAGGTATCCTGCTTTTACCTTGTGTTACAGTTTATGGTTTAACATTGCGTAGTGAGATGATTCTTATACCAGTGCTCTTTGGAATACTCTTGCTCCGGAGATCATTTTCTTTAGCCTTTCCCCGTGTCAGTTGGTTGCTCTTCAGCCTTTGGTTGTGGATTTTCTTAGTTTCTCTGATTGGAGTATTGACCGGAAGCGCAGACAGGATTCTGTGGGCTAACGTGTATGCCTATCTGAGGCCTGTGCTTGTCTTATTGATGTTTTACAATCTAGCCTTGGACCAGACGGGACAGGGGCGTCTCGGTATATGGCCCCTGAGGTATTTTATAGCGCATTTTTAAGCAATCAAGTAAGCGCCCAACCATTTGTGGCATAATCTCCAAAGTTAGGAGGCGAGCCCGTTGGCTGGTGAGGTATGGATGTATCAGTACGTAAAACAGAGAAGCACTGGAGGATTTTAGATGCACGCGGCGTGCCAAAAGTCAATATTAAATTCCTTTTGTGGTACACCGTGATCCTAGTCATTTGGATTCCTGCTCTACCATAGCTTTATATAAGAGGCGGCAGGGTATATGCGCAGAATTGAAGAGAAAATTATATAAAGTTCAGGCTGCTAACTTGAATGATGTACGGCGAATGCTGGAAACCCAAATTATGGGAATGCCTATATCACGGGAAGGATTGAATTGATGAGTATAACGACCTTGGTATCGGGCTTGGGCACTTTTCTAGTAGTATTTACTTCACTGCATCAAGTGAGGCGATCCGCCGTATTGCTTCTTTTGGTCATCCTGATGGCCCCCTATCTAAGCATTTTTGGCTTGGACTTCCGCACCGAAATGATTCTTTTACCCACTCTCTTTGGGGTCCTTTTATTGCGTAGATTTTATTTGGGCTTGGCTATCCCTTCCGTGATCTGGTTGCTCCTAGCCCTTTGGTTATGGCTCTTTACGGTATCCGCGATTGGTATAATGAGCGGAGTTGTAGACAGCGTTTTGTTGATTAACGCTTACGCTTTTGTAAGACCCATTCTGATAGTGTTAATTTTCTTCAATCTGGATTTATCGCATGACGACGCTTGGCGCCTGTTACGCTATTTTGCGTACACGGCTATACCTTTAGGATTACTTTCTATTGGCCAGAGCCTAGGAATTCCGCTGGCAATAATACTAACGGTGGAAGGTTATACTTCGGCATTTCGTACTTCCGTGGCAAATCTACTAGAAGCTACGGGAACAATTCTACGTTCTACTAGCATCTTTGAAAGCCCTGTCTACGCTGCCGTTTATTTTCTACTTGCCCTTGGTACGGCCCTTCTTTGGCTAATGGTACCTCCAGAAAAACTAAACCATAAACAGAGACTTTTTCTAATAATTTCCGTCCTTTGTGCAGCCGTGGGAGGTTTACTAACGTTATCTTCAACTTTCTTCGCAGGAATAAGTTTACTCATAATATGGTTGATGTTTCGTTTGCCCATACGTAGAAAAATCAGGTTTTTGCTTATAAGTATAGTTTTCGCGGTACTGCTGGCTTTTATAGTGAGTTTGCTGGGTAGTCACGAATCTCGCCTTGAGGGCTCTTTATCCTATCAGGTTTCACGAATAGTAAACCTTACCTTATTCGATACACGCTACGATCCAGAGAGAGGATTTCTTGCTAACGCTATTAAGGCGATTTTGGAGCGGCCCCTTACGGGCTGGGGTTGGAGCAGATTAGAAGATGTGTTTGTTGGCGATTCAATTTACGTAGTCTTGGCCTACTACGGCGGTATAATCGCTCTTGGGTTGTTCCTTATAGCTTTGTTCTTTATAGCTCTTGCTGCTCTTCGTAGCGGTTTTTTGGGAGAGATTCTTTTGTTGTGGCTTGTGGTGTTTTTGGCAACTGGTTTAGGTAGCCCTTCTTTTTTTATACCTAGACTAGGGGAATGGTGGTGGGCGCTTGTTGGTATTGCATTAGCGGATAATAGCCGCAGGAGGAGAGTATGTTGCATAAAATAAAGGTACTCCACATCATTCCCAACTTTGGCGCGGGCGGAGCTGAGCGGCTTTTGGTAAACCTCCTTGAGGCCTTTGATCGCGAGCGCTTTGAAGTGGCGGCCGTGAGTCTCTACCCCGAAAGCGTGACGATATTGGAAAAAGAGATTAAGAAGAAGGAGCTTAAGGTATATTTTCTCAATAAGCGCCGAGGGCTAGATCTGCGGATAATACCCCAGCTTAATTCCCTTTTTCGTTCTTTCCGCCCCGATGTTATACATACTCATCTATATGTGTTGCGCTACACTCTGCTGCCAACACTTTTTTGCAAAGTTCCGGTGCGTGTCCACACGGTCCACAATATAGCTCAAAAAGAAGTAGACTGGCTCGGAAAATTAGTGCACTGGATTGCTTTTCGGTTAGGGGGCGTTGTGCCTGTTAGTATCTCACAGGAGGTGGCGAACACCGTTCGGGATATATACGGGCAGGGTATTAATACGCCGTTGATCTACAACGGGATCCCCACTACGCGTTTTGTTTCTAAAGCAAGGCGAAATAATGCTAAAAGTGAAAAGGACGTAGTATTGCTGCATATAGGGAGGTTTGCACCTCAAAAGAATCACAAATTACTTATAGAAGCGTTTGCGCTGGCTGTTAAGGAATATACAACGATGCAGCTCTGGCTTGTAGGAGATGGCCCTTTAAGGCGAGCAGTGGAAAGGCTTGTCAAGGAGAGAGAATTGGAGGAAAAAGTCTTTTTCCTGGGTATACGGGATGATGTGCCTGAGCTCTTGGCAGACTCTGATGTATTTATTCTTCCATCCGACTGGGAAGGGGTGCCGCTGACTGTGTTGGAAGCAATGGCGGCCGACAAGCCGGTAATTGCCACTGCCGTTGGGGGTGTTCCGGAATTGGTAGAGGATGGGGTGACTGGGATTCTGGTGCCTCCTTGTAATTCCTATGCACTAGCACAAGGAATCCTGCGTCTCGTTAAAAACACGGATCTCCGCCAACGCATGGGTAAAGCGGCGCAAAAACGGGCTCTTGAGCGATTTGACATAACCCGGACCGCCAGAGAGTATGAAGCCTTGTATTTGAAGCTCTTGAGGGAGTGTGGACGGGCATGACGCATCTAGCCAGTTGAGTTTCGGGATCGTTGGATTACTTACCAACAGGTTTGGAAAAATCGGGTTAGGGCGCTTGGCGTTAAGGTAATTCAGAAGCTGCGGGAGCCGGGAGAGGTGGTGATCGTCAGGTGAAAATTGCTTACATAACAGCACATGCTCCGTTCGGGCGGGGGGAGACCTTCGTCCTGGAGGAGATGCTCGCGATGGCCGAACTTGGTGTTGAACTCGTCATTGTGCCCCGGAATCCTCCAAAAGAAGTTTTCCACGATCTGGCCCGGCAGCTTTTGGACCGCGCGATATGGCTGCCCTTATTCAACTGGCGAATTTTCCTCTCCTTTTTGAAAACGGTGGCTTTGAATCCTCGCTTGTGGAGGATTCTAGGTAGAATTTTACGTCATTCGCGAACGCTGAAGATCCTGGTTAAGAATCTTGCTGTTGTCCCCAAAGCGGTGTTTATCGCCGGTTTGCTGCGTCAGGCCAGAGTGGAACATATCCACGCCCATTGGGGTTCGACCACGGCCACTATGGCCTGGATAGCGTCGGAACTCACGGGTATTCCATGGAGTGTCACCCTCCACCGATGGGATATTGCGGAGAACAACCTGCTCAGATTTAAAGTAGAACGGGCGGCTTTTGTGCGGTGTATTTCCGAGGACGGGCGGCGCGAGGTACTGTGTATTGTAGGCGAAACGTATCAAGACAAAGTGAAAGTGCTGCACATGGGAGTCCGGCTGCCTGACACGTTGCTTCCGCAATTCCACCCATCGCGACCCGATTTTGTGTTCGCCTGCCCGGCCAATCTTGTGCCCGTAAAGGGCCATCGGTTTCTAATAGAAGCCTGTGCGCTGCTGCTGGAAACAGGGATTCGCGACTTTCGATGCCTTTTCATCGGGGATGGTCCCCTTGAGGCTGAAATTCGCCAGCAAATCGCGCAACTTGGATTGGAGGAGGTTGTCAGTCTCGTTGGCCGTCTGCCCCATGGGGAACTATTGCGGATGTATGAAAGAGGTGAAGTGGACGCGGTGGTCCTCCCCAGTATAGTCACTGGCGATGACGAGAGGGAGGGTATCCCGGTAGCTTTAATGGAGGCCATGGCGTATGGAATCCCTGTGGTTTCCACCAACACCGGCGGCATACCAGAATTGCTCTCAGACGGTGCCGGTATAATTGTAAGGGATAAAGATGCGCGGCAGCTAGCTGGTGCGGTGGAAAGACTTATCAAGGACGAAAAGCTGGCCAGGGAGATCGGTGAGAAAGGGCGTCGAAAGGTTGATGAAGAGTTTAATCTCCATAAGAATGTAAAGCTACTTTTGCAGAAGATCAAAAGCAAGTAGCAAAGAGCTGGGTGGCTTGGGCGGGCAGAGACCTATACCGAAGCTTATGCTAGCGTAGTTCCTGTATTTTCGGGTGAAGAGATTCAAAACCCTCCTGGCTCGATTGAGAGAACATATTACCGTTCGAGAAATTAATCAAAAAGTTCGGCTGGCTCGCTAACGGGGTTTGTTCTCAGATGGTATTGTGTATATAGCTATGTTATGACTTAATTTCACAAAAGCGATAAGATCCTTTTAATGAGTAATTAGGTTAAAGCACTTCTGGAGGCCCTATGAAAATAGTAACCATCGTTGGTGCCCGGCCACAATTTATTAAAGCTGCCGTAGTTTCGCGGGTATTACGGTCAGTATCAAAAGCACGTGAAATCCTGGTTCACACAGGCCAGCACTACGACGAGAAGATGTCAGACATATTTTTTAAAGAATTAGAAATCCAAAGGCCAGATTATCACTTGGGCGTCGGGTCTGGTTTCCACGGCGCGCAGACGGGCCGAATGCTGGAGGCCGTGGAGCAAGTGCTGCTTGAGGAAAAACCCGATTGGGTACTGGTCTATGGCGATACCAATTCTACTCTGGCCGGAGCCTTGGCTGCGGTGAAGCTCCATATTTCGGTTGCCCACGTGGAGGCTGGCCTGCGCTCCTTCAACCGCCGGATGCCCGAAGAGATCAACCGGGTGCTTACCGACCATGCTGCGGACATGCTGTTCGCTCCTACCCGGGCGGCGGTGGAGAACCTGCGCCGGGAGAGTATTTCCGAGGAACGGATCCACCTGGTGGGCGATGTGATGTACGACGCCGCGCTCTACTACGGTGAAAAGGCGCGCCGGGAAAGCCGTGTGCTAGAAAGGTTGGGGTTGAAGCCGGAGAGCTATATTCTGGTCACCATCCACCGGGCCGAAAATACCGACACCCCCTCAAGGCTTCAGGCCATCGTGGAAGGCCTTTGCGAGGTGGGGAAGAGTATTCCGGTAGTTTTCCCCGTACACCCCCGTACCCGCAAGGCCCTGGAGCGCCACAGGCTCTTTGATGAGGCCGTGGCCAGCTTGCGCCTGATCGAGCCGGTGGGATACCTGGATATGGTGATGCTGGAGCAGAACGCCCGCCTCATCGCCACCGATTCCGGCGGGGTGCAGAAGGAGGCGTTTTTCTACCGGGTCCCCTGCGTGACCCTGCGGGGTGAAACAGAATGGGTGGAGATAGTGGAGCTGGGGTGGAATAGATTGGTTTATCCCCATTCTGCTAATGCGGTCGCAAATGGGATAACGGAGGGCCTTGCCTCCACCGGGGGAATGGAGGGAGAGCCTTACGGGAACGGCCGGAGCGGGGAATTAATCGTACAAAGACTGCTCGCCGTATGAGATAACTAAACAGAATTGAGCGAGGTTCTTGTAAGCCTATGAAATATGAAACACGTACAGTGTGGATCCTTAATCACTACGCCATCAGCCCGGACATGGCCGGCGGCACCAGGCATTACGACCTGGCGCGGGAACTGGTCAGGCGTGGATATGAAGTCATCATCTTTGCTTCTGGCTTTGATCATGTTACTCATAAATATGTAAAAATCAAAAAGGGTGAGGGTTTACGGGTCGAAGACCATAACGGCGTGAAGTTTGTGTGGCTGGAGACGAGCCCTTACCAGGGCAATGACTGGCGTAGGGTTTTGAATATGCTTTCTTACGGCTTCAGCCTTTTGCGGTATAATAAAAACTTTAAGAAGCCGGAAGTGATTATCGGCTCATCCATGCACCCCATCGCTCCTTTGGCAGGGTGGTGGCTGGCGAAAAGGTACCGGGCGCGGTTTATTTTCGAGGTTCGGGACCTGTGGCCGCAGACGGCGGTCGATATGGGCGCCATGAAAAGAAACGGCGTGATGGCCCGGCTCCTTTACGCGTGGGAAAAGTTTATGTACCAGAAGGCGGAAAAAATAATCGTCCTGTTACCGAATGCGGGTGAATACATAACCGGGAGAGGCATCAGGCCGGAAAAGATAGTCTGGATACCCAACGGCGTCGATCTAAAAAGGTTTGACAATGTCAAACCCATTGATCCGTCGTCACCGGCGGCAAAGGCTTTTGCTGAACAAAAGGATATGTTCAAAGTTGTTTACGCCGGCGCCCACGGCCCTGCCAATGGGCTCGATACCTTGGTCGAGGCGGCGGCCTTGATGGCTGGTATTGATCCTGGCGTCCACTTTTTTTTAATCGGCGATGGGCCGGAAAAAGGGCGGCTGGTCCAGCTGGCGCAGGAAAGGTCCGCCGCCAATATTACTTTTTTGGCGCCTGTGCCCAAAGATGAGGTAGGGGCTGTATTAAGGGAGGCGGATTTATTATTACACTGCTTGAAAACTATGGAGGTATTAAAATACGGCGTAAGCCCGAATAAGCTTTATGACTATTTAGCAAGCGGTAAGCCGGTCATTATGGTTAGCAATGCAAGCAATCAAATAATTAGGGAAGCCGGCGCCGGTCTTGTTGTGGAGCCGGATAACGCTGAAGCGTTAGTCTGGGGCATTCTCCAGATTAAAGAAATGCCTCCCGAAGAAAGGAAGCTCCTGGGTATTAACGGACGCTCATATGTGGAGCGGCATCACAGCATGGAAGTTCTGGGAGAAAAACTGGCGCGGGTAATAGAAGAAGTGATTCGGAAATAACTTTTCTGAGAAGGAGGTTAAGTGATATGAACCAATCAATTAAGGCTTTACGTGGTGAAGAATTATTAGCTGCGATGGATGAAAAGTTGGCGGATTATGCTGTAAAAAATAAAGATTATACACCTTCAAGTAGAATAATGGAAGAAGAATTAATTAAAGATGATACAAGAACGCCATTTCAACATGATAGAGATAGAATAATTCATTCTCGTGCATTTCGCCGCTTAAAAGGCAAAACACAGGTATTTCAAGCCAATCTTGGAGATCATTATAGGACAAGGCTTAGCCATACATTAGAGGTTGCTCAAATGTCCCGTTCAATAGCTCGTGTTTTCAGATTAAATGAAGATTTAACAGAAGCTATAGCCCTAGGACACGATTTAGGGCATCCGCCTTTTGGTCATGCTGCGGAACGTAAACTTAATCATATTTTGCGAGGAAAAGATAAAAAAGAAATATGCCCCTATGATATTGGCGGCTTTCGCCATAATGTAAATAGCTTAAAGGTAGTTGACTTTTTTGAACGTTATCATGGTAATTTTCCCGGTTTAAACCTTACAAATTGGACCAGAGAAGGCATATTAAAACATACCTCTCTTATTGATAAGGATTATAAGGAACGAGTATTTGATACAACTTTAGATATTTCGACATTACATCCTGAAGTGGACACACCTTGTTTCCTTGAAGGTCAAGTTGTTGCATTGTGTGATGAAATAGCTCAGGTTACTCATGATTTAGAAGATGCTTTTCGAGCAAAAATGATGTCAGTAAATTCTTCTAAATTGCTTGATATAGATATATACCGTCAAGCTTACGAGATTGCTCAAACTGAAAAATTAAAAAATGATATTGACGAATATAACTTAAGGGTTCGATTAATACGCAATCTTATCCGCTTACTAATAAATGATGCGGTTAGTGCAACGGAGGAGAATATAAAAATCTTTAATCCTGGTCGTCCAGTCAATGAACCAATTCGGGCTAGATTAGTAGTACTTAAACAAACTGCTAGTCAAGTAGAAAAGTTAAAAAAAGTACTTGATGAAACAATGTATGATTCATATGAGGTTGCTCGTATGGATATTAAAGGTGATCTTTGTGTTGAGAAACTTTTTGAAGCTTACTATAAGGAACCCGCCCGTATGCCAGACTATGTTTTTCGAAAATATAATGATGCCCTTGAAGTATTCTCCAAGAAAATACAGGAAAAGCCCAAAGTTACATTATGTCGTGAGAATTTACATAAAAAAATAGAAGATATCAAAAAGGAAAAACATCTCAATGAGATATTCCTTCATACAATAGCAGAGCATATAGCAGGAATGACAGATCAATTTGCTTTTAACGAGTACCGTCAATTGTTTCTACCTTAAGCAAAATACTTTTTCAACCCTTTAAACCTTGAAGAGGGTACCGAGTTGTGTAATTTTTTTGCAGTAGTGAGTGATGATTTTGGGAGAGGGGATGACACCCTTTGAAAATCGCTACCATTCTTGACCAGATCGATCTGGGAAGCATGGCCCTGCCTGAGTTTCAGCGGGGGTACGTGTGGAACCGCGATCAGGTGCGCGGGCTGATGCAGTCCCTTTACCGCCGCTATCCCATCGGCAGCCTCCTGGTGTGGGTCACCCGGTCGGAGGGGGCAGCCTCCAGGGGCGACCAGGCTCCGGCCCCGGGAGTGGTTAAACTGCTCCTCGACGGCCAGCAGCGGATAACCACCCTCTACGGCATCATCAGGGGCAGGCCGCCCCGCTTTTTCGACGGCAACGCCCAGGCCTTCACCGGCCTCTACTTCCACCTTGAGGACGAGACCTTCGAGTTCTACATGCCCTCCAAGATGAAAGGCAATCCCCTCTGGATCAATGTAACCGAGCTGATGCAGAACGGAGTGGGCGAGTTTATCAGCCAACTTTACGCGCATCCGGAACTGGCGCCCAGGATGAAGACATACATCCAACGCCTCACAGATATTGATGGTATCAAAAACATCGACCTACACGTGGAAGAGGTGACCGGCGAGGATAAAACCATTGACGTGGTGGTGGACATCTTTAACCGGGTCAACAGCGGCGGCACCAAGCTCTCCCAGGGCGACCTGGCCCTGGCCAAGATATGCGCCGCATGGCCGGAAGCCAGGCAGGCCATGAAGGAGGTGCTTGCCGGCTGGGAAAAGGCCGGTTTCCATTTTAACCTCGACTGGCTACTGCGCAATATTACCACCATCCTCACTGGGGAGGCATCTTTCTCGTCCTTAAAAGATGTAGATACACAAAGGTTCCAGAATGGCCTTACCATGGCGCGGGATACTTGCAATTACCTGTTGAATATGATTTCCGGCCGCTTAGGTCTCGACCATGACCGGGTCCTGGGCGGGCGCTATGCCTTTCCGGTGATGACCCGCTACCTCGTCCTGCGGAGCGGGAAGCTGAAGGATGCCAGGGAACGCGATCGCCTTTTATACTGGTACGTCCACAGTTTCCTCTGGGGCCGCTTCGCCGGCTCTACGGAAACTGTTTTGAACCAGGACTTGAAGGTGCTGGAGCCGGTGGACGGTGCCCTGGACCGGTTGATCGAGCAGCTCCGGCTCTCCCGGGGAAGCCTCACTATCCGGCCGGAAGACTTTGCCGGGTGGAGCCTGGGTGCCAGGTTTTACCCCATGCTTTATCTTTTGACCAGGGTGTGCGGCGCCCGGGACTGGGGCAGCGGCGTGCCCCTTTCGGCTAATCTCCTGGGCAAGCTTAACGCCCTGCAGGTGCACCACATCTTTCCCAAAGCCCTTCTCTATGAACACGGCTACCAGAAGGCGGAGGTCAACGCCATTGCCAACCTTTGCTTCCTCACCCAGGGTGCCAACCTGGCCATCAGCGACAGCAGGCCCGAGGTTTATTTAGAGGAAGTAGAAAGAAGGTTCCCCGGGGCGCTGGCCTCCCAGTGGGTGCCCCTGGACCGGGAACTCTGGCGGCCGGAAAACTACAGGGAGTTTCTTGCTGAGCGGCGGCGCCTCCTGGCAGCGGCGGCCAACCGGTTCCTGGATGAACTGTTGAATGGTTCGGCTGCAGCCTCGGTGGCGGTCAATTACTCAACGGTCCTCAACCCGACGACTGCACCCGTTCCGGTGGAAGACGATGAAATTCGAGCCTTGATTGAATGGGTGAAATTAAACGGCCTGCCCAAGCCTGAGCTGGATTTTGAAGTATGCAGTCCCACCGGAGAGGTTCTGACCGTGGTGGACCTGGCCTGGCCCGCCGGGGTTCAGGAGGGCTACAGCCAGCCGGTAGCCCTGGTCTTACAGGAGGATAAGGACCAGAATAAAATTCTCAATCAGGCAGGCTATCGCTACTTTACAAGCGTAAAGGACCTGCGGGCTTATTTGGAAACGCTGGTGGGTATCAGCACTGATCATGAAACTTCGGTGGTTTAGCCTGGTAAGATATATTTAGCGGGTCCCTGGAGAATTATTCGCATTAGTCGGAAGATAGATAGGCAGAAAGCATAAAAGAAACTTCACCAGGCTCTATTTTCACCTGGAGGATGAAATTTTTGGGGGTCGGTAATGGTGCAGCAAGTCCCAAAAAACCGTCAGCTTCTTGCTTTTCTAAAAAACTTTGCGACCCTTCGGCGGAAGCGCGTTACAGTTTATGGGAGCGGGGATAGGGTTCTGTGGCTGGCCGATCTTCCCCACAATTTACCTTCCCGTTGGAAGGATGCATATAGGTCAGTTTTTAGCGCGGATAATCCGGATGAGATACCCGACTTGTGGCTAGAGATCCGTAAGAAGCGCAGGCCAAACCCACCGCCTGTCCCGGAAGAAATTAAATGCTGGCTTCCGGAAAAGTTTCTAGATAAACCGGAAGAATATGTCGGGAGGAACACAGAAGATTTACTTGGCTTGCTGCGCGAGAAGATCACCGTGCTTACCCCTAAAAAGAGCCTGGAGCCTTATGCACCACCCGACCAGCCTTTAATAGTGCCTCAAGATGTTCTGGAGGAGCGACTTTTGAAAGATCATCCGGAAGTGGAAGAGGCATGGCTCGAATATTTGGTAAATCATTGGGAATCCTGGGCACAAGAAGTGCACATTTGGCAGGAAGTGCAGCGAGTTTATGAAGACGTGGATTTTATGCGCCGGCGCCTCGAGGAAGCCGAGGAGCGCTACGAACTGGTGCTCGCGGTAGGGCTTTTGCAGTGGCGCGATCCCTTTGACGTCACCATTAAGCGCCACCTCCTTACGGCTCCGGCAGAGATTTCGCAGGACGCTGCCCGCGGCATACTCACAGTAACTCCTGCCGCTTCTTTTGACGGGTTCCGGATTGAGTTAGATATGCTGGAACTCCAGCACCAACCGGATCTGGGCCCTGTAAAAAAAGAACTGGAAGACCTACTTGAGGAACTGGATGTCAGGGTCTGGGACAAGGCCAAGGTAGGAAAAATCTTGCACGTCATTGCCAACCGGGCAAGCTCGGATGCTTGGGTGGATGAGGAAGGGTGGAAACCCCTTGAGCGGGTAGATAAGACATTCCGCATTGTTCTTGCACCAGCCCTGGTCTTGCGCGAACGGCGCCCCACGGCATACGATGAGCTAATCAACCGCTTCCTGGAGGCATCAGAAAACGAACAGCTTTTTTCTCCGACGGGGCCCTGGAAGCAGTTTGTTGCCGAAGGCGAAGCTTCAAGCGGTTTGGACGAAGTGGTGCCTGCAGACGATACCGTATCCGGCAGCGGCGGCGATCGCCTCTATTTTCCTCTTCATACCAACGAGGAACAAATGAAGATAGCCGAACGCCTCAGGGTACGGCCATATGTTCTCGTCAAAGGCCCTCCTGGAACGGGGAAGAGCCACACCATAGCTAATCTCATTTGCCATCTTTTAGCTTCGGGAGAGCGGGTTTTGGTGACGGCCCACGCACCAAAGGCTTTGGCTGTGTTGCGTGAACTCCTGCCGGGCGATATTCCGAACCTCTGCGTCATGGCCTTCGGGTCTACGCGCGATGATCAAAAGCTCTTAGAAGACAGCATTCGCAGGATTCTTGCGCGGAAGAATGAGTGGAACCCTCAGTGGGCGCAGCAGGAAATAAAAAGACTCGATGAGGAATTGTCAAGACTGGAGGAAGAGCAGGCAATAATCGATGGCCAACTGAGGCAATATCGTGAGGCGGAGACGCACTGCCACACGTTATTTGGCGGCTACCAGGGTACGGTAGCACAGATTGCAAGGCAGCTGGAGCGCGATCAAGATACCTATGGTTGGTTTCCGGATGTTGTTAGTCCTGATAGCCGGTGTTCGTTGCAGGCCTCTGAGTTGGTATTCTTGGCCGGGGTTCATGGCTCGCTTACAGAGGAACGCTTAAATGAGCTTCATTTGGAGGTTGGTGACTTTCCGCTTCCCGATCCTGAAGCATTCCGGCAGGCCCTAGAAGCCCTATCTGCTGCCGAACAGAGATCGCAAGCCCTTTGTAAGGCAGTAGAGCTGGAAGAGCTTGGCCGGTTACAGCATTTTCCGGATGCCGCCTTGGAGAACTGTAAGGCGTTTTTAAACACTCTCGAAGGGGAAATTATACGAGCCGCTCGTGTGTTCGGTAAACTCTCAGGGGAAATACTGAAAGACTTGCTTTCAGGTCAGGAAGTACGATGGCTGAGGCTTATCCAGAACCTTGAACCGTTACTTGCTCAAATCAAGGCAGCTTGCGAGAAGTTGGGAACTGCCCGGGTAGAGCTGCCAAGAGAGGTGGAACGGTCAAAGCTTTTGGGGGATGCCCGGCGGCGCCTTGAGCATTTCAGAAGGGGTGGCCGGCGGGGCTTTAGTTTTTTTGCTCCTCAAGTCGTGCGCGAGACACGCTATGTGGAGGAGAGCTGCTGGGTGAATGGGGAGGTGCCGCGGGAGCCCAGCTTGCTTGAAATTCTAGTAACGTTTCTTGAATTAGAGGCGCTCATCCAACAGTTTTCCGCCACCTGCCCTGAACTGGCTAATTTAATAAACCAGCCCGACCTCCGGGGAGCGGCTCAAATCGCTGAAGAATTGGTTCGTGAACTGGCCTGCCTGCTCAGGTTGTTTGAAGAACAAGAGCAGCATCCCCTGACGATTATCCCCATTCATGAAAGGGTCTTGCTTGTCGAAACCGGTGAGCTCCGGAAGTGGCTTGCGCTCCTTGAAGCGGAAATGGCCCGGCGGGCAGCGGAGCGGGCTAAAGAGGCACCCGCAACCTGGCTGGGGAATATTCGTAGCTTATCGGAAGGTAATTTGCATCCCTGCATGCACGAGCTGGCCGGGGCAATTGCAGAACGTGATGTAATTAAGTGGAAGGCTGCCTGGGAGGCAAGGGAACGTTTTAAGGAAGAAAAAGAGCGCTTTAACCGCTATCAGAAACTGGTCAACCGGCTGGAACAGGAATGTCCCGGCTTGAAGAGCCTGTTGCATTCTAATTGCGGGAATCCTGAATGGCGGGAGCGAATTTTGCGGCTTGATCAGGCCTGGGCCTGGGCCGCCGCCCGCGCCTGGCTCCGTCAGGTAATCAATAAAGACAATTATAATGTGCTGACGGAGCAGAGAAAGCGAATTAATAAAAAAATCGAAGCAACAATTTTGCGCCTCGTGGAGCTCAGGGCCTGGAAATCCTTCTTTGACCGGTTGGACGATAGGACGCAGCAGAGCCTCATTGCCTGGCAAAAAGCTATGGCCCGTGTAGGAAAGGGGACGGGGAAGTATGCCTTCAAGCATCGTCGCGCGGCCCGCAGTTATTTGCTGGATTGTATCCAGAAGATTCCGGCGTGGATTATGCCTACCCATAAACTTTGGGATACAGTAACTGCTGAGGCCGGCATGTTCGATACAATCATTATCGACGAGGCTTCCCAGGCCGGAATTGAGTCGCTTATCCTACTCTTGCTTGGGAAGCGCATAGTGGTCGTTGGCGACGACAAGCAGAACAGCCCGGAAGCGGTCGGTGTTCTGGAGGAAGATATTGCCCGCCTGGCGCGGGAGCACTTACGAGATTTCCGCTTCCGGGAAGAATTCAGACCAGATACTAGTCTCTATGACCATGCTGAGCGGGCCTTTGGAAATGTAATTTCTCTCCGGGAGCATTTTCGCTGCGTACCGGAGATCATTCGCTTCAGTAACGACCTGTGTTATACTGATGCACCATTGATTCCTTTGCGTCAACCCCCGCCCGATCGGCTTCCTCCGTTGCAAGTTACCTTTGTGCCTGAGGGATTTTGCGAAGGAGAAGGGCAGCGACTTATTAATCGAGCCGAAGCAGACGAAATCGTGCGGACGATACAAAAGTGTCTTGAAGATAAGGCCTATAAGGGCAAAACTATGGGGGTTATTGTTCTTCAAGGTAACGCTCAAGCAGAGCTGATCGAGAGAAAACTTGCCGAAGTACTTGAGCCTAAGGAACGTGAGGAACGAAAACTCCGGTGCGGCGTACCGGCTACCTTCCAGGGCGATCAAAGGGATGTAATTTTTCTTTCGTTAGTGGTGGCGCCCAACCATTCGTACAGAGCACTGACCGGTCTTCCGGACCAGCGGCGCTTTAACGTTGCCATGAGCCGGGCCAAGGATCAGGTATGGTTGTTCCATAGCGTGCGACAGCATGAACTCAGCCGTGAGGATTTACGTTGGCGCCTCCTGCATTTCTTCTATAGTCCCGGCCAGGGGGCGCTTGAGGAACTCTATGAAGAGCGGGAACGCTTGGAACGCGAAGGGAGCCGGAGACCACGGCAGATCGGCACCCAGCCGGACCCCTATGAGAGCTGGTTCGAGGTAGACGTCGCTTTGGAGCTTCTACGCCGGGGTTACAGGGTACGACCGCAGTATGAGGTCTCAGGCTATCGCATCGATTTGGTGATCGAAGGATTGGAGAATCGACTGGCCGTAGAATGCGATGGCGATGCATGGCATGGTCCGGAACAATATGAACGCGATATGGCCCGACAGCGGCAACTCGAACGGGCAGGCTGGACCTTTGTGCGCATTCGCGAGTCGGAGTTTTACGCGAATCGAAGGGATGCTTTACAATTAATTGAGGAAGGGTGTAAGTGGCTAAAGATTCATCCCATGGAACTGTAAGACGAAAAGGTGTCCACCTAGCCGGGACCTGGGAAAGTACGGGAAAATAGGAGTGTTGGTTGAATTATAACAATAACGGCCGGTGGCGGCTATAATATTAAGCTTTGCGCTATGGTAATGTCTATGATCTGGAGAGAATCCCCACGGCGAGGCGGCCATTGTACAGGGCCAATGTATGAGAATGAAAAAGGTGGTATCAATTAAGTATTATGAGATACGAGATCCCATATTCGGCTTTATCACGATCAATGAATGGGAAAGGGAAATCATTGATCATTGGGCTTTTCAGCGCTTACGCCGTATTAAACAACTGGCCTGGACGGATATGGTATATCCGGGAGCCACCCACAGCAGATTCGAACATTCCCTGGGCGTGATGCATATTGCAACGCAGATGTTTGATTCCATAGTACATAAAAATGCCGAATTTTTGAAATCCGAAATGAATTTTACTGATGCTGGTTTCCAACGTGACCGGGTACTGGTCCGGCTAGCTAGTCTTCTACATGATGTAGGACATGCTCCCTTTTCCCATGCAGGAGAGGAGGTCATGCCTAAAAATCCCGCAACCGACAAGCCCTATAAACATGAAGCATACTCGGAAGCTGTTATTCGTTATTTGATGAAGGATGTAATTGAGAATCATCCTTTGAACCAAAATTATCACATTAAAGCTGATGATGTAGCTGATTTTCTCGCGGGCAAACCTTCGGTTCAGCGTAGCTTGATCTGGCGTAGTTTGATATCTGGCCAACTAGATGCCGACCGGGCCGATTATCTTTTACGGGATTCACTTCATATAGGGGTAGAGTACGGCAAATATGATTTGAAACGACTTTTAGTAACACTAACTGTAGCCTACGATGAAAATGGCGAACCTGTACTGCAATCTCCAGTGTTGTTAAAGGTTTAAATCCTATAAAACAAAGAAGGATTTATGTGCCTTTGGAGAGAAAAAAGGAAGCAGAAGACAAATTAAAAAAGTATCTTGGAGGTGTATAAAGTGAAATTAAATATCCCCTGGCATCAATATGCTTTGATAGTGCTCCTGACGGAAAAAATGCAGGAAAACAGACAGCGGTTCGGCAAAACCGCCCTGCAAAAGTTAATTTACCTGCTGCAAACAGTATTTAAAGTGCCAGTTGGATATCAGTATAGCCTGTATATCCATGGTCCTTTTTGCAGTGAACTAATGGATGACCTGGACTATGTAAGCTATATTGGCGGCGTGTCCGTAACTATTGACCCCGGCTATAACGGTTATATTATTTCACCTTCTAATAAGGCGGCTTTGATAAAAGAAAAAGCAAATGATTTTCTATCTACTTATCAGCCGCAAATAGAAAATTTGTTATGGGAATTCGGCTCGATGCGCGTCAGAGATTTGGAGTTGCGTTCTACCATAATTTTTGTTGACCGGGATATTGTAAACAGTAACAGGGCGATGTCGAGAAACGATTTTATTCAGGAAATAAAAAGTATCAAACCGCATTTTTCTTATGAAGAAATCGAAGAAGCCATGGCTGAGCTGGAAAGCCGCGGTTATATTGAGAGGCGTTGAGCAGAAGGTTATTTTGGGAGATAATAAGTAAACCGTAAGGCTCTACTCCCTTAAAGTATGGAATAAAAGTAAAGGAAAATTAGGTGAGAACTGCTGTGCCTATCGCTTCGCTAAGATATCATCTAAAGGCCAGGTAACCATCCCGGCAAAAATACGCAAGTTTTTAGGCGTCGCACCGGGCTCACATCTTCGCTTTTTATAATAAGGAAGGTACCGTACAGATTGAAAAAGGTAGTCATGGCATAGCCGCCCTGAAAGGTAGCGTGCCGGTAGAGGGGGAACAGGATTTTTTGAAGGCACGTCACCAGGTCATGGAGGAGGTTGCCAGAGAAATTGCAAGTCGGTGGCCAGGAAAGCTCTCGAGTGGTATGTAGAAAAGAATGTTGATTGGACGGATACTTTCGTTGCTGCTAAAATGGCAGCGGAAAAAAACTGGAGATATATTCTTACGATCGTCATTTTGATAAGTTTCCGGAAATTAAAAGAATTGAGCCTTAATTATGCGGGGAAACCGGTGAAGATGATATGCGTTCGTTGTTTGCTAAACGCTTGATTAACTTTTTGGGGGCTTTTAAGTTTGGTTGGTAGAGGCAGGAATTTTTTCTTTTGGTGTAGAAATTTACCTTAAGGTGAGAAATAGACCCATGGGGGAGGGTCTTTAGCCTCTTGCGCTGGACAAAGTTAGTGAAGATCCTGGGGGATCTCTTCCTTATTAATTTTAGTTTTTATTTGGCTTTCTTGATCCGTTTTCACGGGCGGATTCCCCATGCCAACTGGCAGGCCTACTGGACGACGGCTATCTGGATCACCCTGGTGGCCTTTATTCTTTTTTACAGCTACGGACTTTATGTCGGCGGCCGCTACCAGTGGATAGAGATCTTTGCCGCCCTGGTGTGGGTAGTCGTCCTGACCACACTTTCCGGCATTGCCCTGTCATATATGTTGCAGAAATACGCCTTTCCCCGCTCTGTTTTCCTTTTGACGGCGCCGTTGCAGCTTCTGCTATTAAGCGTCTGGCGCTATGCCGTCTGGCGTTACAGCATTTGGCGGCAGGGGGTACTAACCCTGGTAGTTATTGGACCGTATGATGCAGCCGTCAGGCGGGCGCGCCAGCTTTATAGTGAAGGCGGGCGCCTATACCGGGTTCTGGGGCTGGTAGTTGAGCCTGGAGCCGGGGCCGCACGAATAGAGTTTCCGGTACTTGGTACATATGAAGAGCTGGCGAAAGCTCTGGATAACAGTAGGCCCAAGGCGGTTTTGTTTTGTGACGGGCTCCCTTTGGCGCTGCGGGAAAGGATGCTGCGGGAAATTACGACCCGCAATTTGGCCGTTTTTATTGTTCCTGATTTTTATGAAATACTCCTCTCGCAGGCAAGGATTGGGCAGCTTGACGGCATACCAATTTTAAGGGTAGACGGTTTTACTTCGGCACCTTCGGGCGCCTGGAAGCGAATTTTTGATATCGCCCTGTCATTATGCCTGGGTGTTATTGCCATACCTTTGATTCTACTGGCAGCTATAGCGATAAAATTAGAATCTCCGGGTGGGCCGGTATTTTACCGCCAGCAGCGGGTAGGTCAGGGCGGCAGGGTGTTCCAGCTGGCCAAACTGCGGACCATGGTGCCTGATGCTGAGAAGTTAACCGGGCCGGTGCTGGCTTCGGCTAAAGACCCCCGTATAACCCGGGTGGGCCGTATCTTAAGGGCTACCCGCATTGACGAGCTGCCCCAGCTCTGGAACGTTTTGAAGGGAGACATGAGCTTCATCGGCCCCAGGCCGGAGCGGCCGGTTTTTGTGGAGCAGTTCAGGAAAGAAGTGCCGGGCTACGACTGGCGCCACCGGTTGCCGGTGGGCATCACCGGCCTAGCCCAGGTTTTGGGGCGCTACAGCACCACCCCGGCGGACAAGCTCCGCTATGACCTGCTCTACGCTAAAACCCTTTCTCCTTTGAATGATGCCCAGATTCTTTTACATACTTTGAAAGTCATGTTGATGCGTGATAAGGCTTCATAAATTTGGTTCGACGCTGCGGGGCTTGATCGCTTCTTGGCCCTTGTTTCCCAGCCCGGCTGGCGGGCGGACATGGCCGGTGTGGAGGAGCTTTTGCACCTGGTGCTGGCGGGTTTTCGGCTCAAGAAGGAAAAGGAAATGATGCAGGTGGGATAAGACGGGATATAGGAGGTACATATCATGACCAAAGTATTGGTAACCGGCGGGGCGGGGTACATCGGCAGCCACGTGGTGAAGGCCCTAGGGGAGAGGGGTTACCAGGTGCTTACCTACGACAGCCTGGTCACCGGCCATCCCTGGGCGGTTTTATATGGTGAACTGGTGGTGGGCGACCTCCTGGACGCCGCCAAACTTGAGGCGGTAATACGGGAGTTTAAACCGGACGCCGTCATGCATTTTGCCGCCTTCATCGTGGTCCCAGAATCGGTTGCCCAGCCGTTAAAGTACTACATCAACAACGTCCAGGGGACTTTAAGCCTTTTGGATGCCATGAAAAAATGTGGGGTGGAGAAACTGATTTTTTCTTCCAGCGCCGCCGTCTACGGCATACCGGAGCAGATCCCGGTGCCGGAAGAGGCCGTTTTAAACCCCATCAACCCCTACGGTCAGAGCAAGGCCGTGGTGGAGAAGGTGCTGAAAGACCTGGCGGCCGCTGGAGATTTGAGTTACGTGTCCCTCCGGTATTTCAACGTCGCCGGGGCCGACCGGGAGGGTAGGATCGGCGAGGGCAAAGAAGACGCCACCCATCTCATCACCCTGGCCACCCGTACAGCGGCGGGCAAAAGGCCTTATTTAAGCGTCTTCGGCACGGACTACCCCACGCCGGACGGCACTTGCATCCGCGACTACATCCACGTGGAGGACCTGGCTGCGGCTCACGTCCTGGCCTTGGAGTATCTTTTGGACGGTGGGGGGAGCGATGTTTTTAACTGCGGCTACGGCCGGGGGTACTCGGTGCTGGAAGTGATTGAAGCGGCTAAAAAGGCGACAGGGGTGGACTTCCCGGTGCGGTACGAAGGCCGGCGGCCGGGTGACCCGCCGGTCCTGGTGGCCGACGCCGAGAAAATCCGTGAACGTCTCGGCTGGGTACCGGCTTACGATGACCTGGAGGGCATCATCTACTCCGCCTGGCAGTGGGAGCAGAAGAGGAATAGCGTCCTGGCTAGGCCCGCGATTATTTCACCCAGGCGGTAACCAGTGAGTAAGAGATCAGTGAGCAAAAAGATAGTCCTGGGATTAGGAGCATGTAGAAAGCGACCGTGTGAAGCCTGTAAAGAGAAAGATGCTTCATATCCAACCTTTTAGTGCGCTTAACCAGTAAAGGGCAAATGACTATTCCCCAAAGTATCAGAGCGTGCATCCTGAAGTGATACTGGTAAAATACCGGGCTTCGCGGAGCAATGCCGGGATATTGAAGACAAATCGCTGGTATAAGCTGCTGGCACGCCCGGGGCGCTGTAGGGTGGCACATTTGACGCCTGCGTAACGGCCGAACACTAGCGCTTTTTCATGGAGGATAATATGGCGCGTAAATTATCTAAATACCTGAAGGCAGATATTGAACGCGGTTTTATCCTGGCCTATTATGAAATGGTAAAAGGCTGTACGGTGAGCCTGGATATTCCCGGGGAAAATATTGTCCCGGTAGTGGCTTTTGCCCATAAACCTGGAGAAATTTACGGCATGGATTTTTCCAGTACATACCATTTTGCAGCAAAAGAGAAACTGCAAACAAGGTTACGCCGGGTGCAGAAAAAAGTTGCTGCTCTCCAGCGCTATGCAGAGTTTGCAGCATTGCAAATGGAAATGAAGTATCAGGTGGTCTACGAAATCTGGTGTTTCATGCCGCCCAACAAATTAGTGCTTGAAACAGTGAGTAAAGCCAGAGAAGAGGGAATGCCGGTAGAGCTGGTATCTGTACAAGAGGTACATGCCCGCTTAAAGCAGGTAACCCTTCTCGAACCCATGGACAAGGACATTATTTACGAGAATGCTTTCCTGTGGGCGGCAAGTCTTTTCCGTAATGCCGGCGCCTGGAAATAGCCGGATAGCCTATTAGGAAAAGAAGCAACTATAATAATCGCAGGGATAGGGTGGGTATGATTATACCGGATTTAGTAGAACTAATCGTTTTGGCGGCAGGAAAGACAAATCTGCGCTGCCTCCGGTTGCCGGAACGAAAGATTATTACCTTACGGCCGGTCGGAGGCGTCAGGGATGAAACGGAGGGAGAAATCCTCAGGGTCATCCCCAAACTTCGTCTTTACCTGAGTGGGTAATTGCTGTTCTGAAAGCAGGTCCCCGTGAGGTATTTGAAATGGAGCAAATTATCCCAGGGGCGAACCCTGAGGAAATGGAGGACCCAATATCCCTGGCGGTTGAATATGCTCATCAGGGCAATATTGATAAAACGTGGGAAATTTTGCAGTGGTGCCTGACCAAAGATCTGCGTTGCATTGATGCCTTCGTCCACCTGGGCACATATACGTTTGGAGATGGGCGCAGCGCCTGGCATGCAAAAAGAGCGATGCAACGTTACCTCGCAGGGGTTAAAGTTGGCGAGCAGGCCCTGCCGCCAGGCTTTAACGGACTGCTTCCGTGGAGCTGGATAAATAATCGCCCTTTTCTGCGCGCCCTGCACGGGCTAGGCCTCTGCCAGTGGCGCCTGGGCCAGTTTGATGCCGCCCGCAATACATTCTGGCGCATTTTAATGTTTGATCCCATGGATGCCCTGGGATGCCGGTTTATTCTCCCGGATGTAGAAAAGGGTCACGATTACCTTGCAACTGTAGCGGATGAAAATTGGCCTTGTTAGAGGTGATTACGCCGGCTTGATCATCCAGTGTTATATCCATTGGTTACTCATATAATCTGCGGGGATTTAAAGAATAACTTAAAGACCGGCCCGGTTAAAGCCGGCCGGTCTTGGGAAGCGAGGGTCAATGTTTAATGGCAAGTCCCGGAAAAAGGTGGTTAGCAGTTCCTTGAACAGGCGGTCGTGATCAACGGGCATTGGCGGTTTCTCCTGTTTTTCTTTATTTTACCTGAAGAGGGTCAGGCTGAGGAAGGGTTAGTTATTTTTAATATTTTGCTAAAGGACCGGTCGCGGAGCTGCAGTCCCATCCAGTTCCCCCGGCAAATCTGCAGATGTTATTTTTGTCCTCTCGGGCGAACAGGGCGGGCGGGTGGCGACCGGGATAAAGCTCTACCAGGAAGGCCTGGCTCTAAGGCTTCTGATGCCGGCGGCCCCGTAAAATGGAACGTAACAGCGGCTGACATCATGGCCGACCAGGCAAAATTCCTGGGGGTACCGGAAAAGGATATCGTCCTTGAAAAGTGGGCTATCAGCACCTATGAGAACTCCTTTTACAGCCTTATGGCTCCAGGACCGGGGAATAGAAGTGGTGGGCCTGGATATCCTTATGTTATTTCAATGCCGCCGGGGTGTCGCCGGCAGGGGATATTGGGGAGGGCGGTGCGGGACTACATCCACGTCGACGACCTGGCGGCAGCCCACGTCCTGGCCCTGGCGGCCCTGGAGCAGGGCAGCCCCACGGCGGCCTATAATCTGGGCAGCGGTCGGGGCTATTCGGTTTTTGAGGTAATCCGGGCGGCGGAAAAAGTGACGGGGCAGAAAGTACCTTACCGTGTCGGTCCCCGGCGACCCGGCGGTGCTGGTAGCCTCGGCAGAAAAAGCCATGGCGGAGTTAGGCTGGCGGCCGGGATATACAGAACTGGAGGACATCATTGCTACTGCCTGGCATTGGCACCGCCGCAGGCCGCGGGGATTTAACGGTTGAGTTATACCAGGGTCATAGGGGAGCAAATGCGGCAGGATGGTGGGGTATTTAAACGAAGAAGAAACAGATACCAGATTGAGTTGGAGACGTTTTTGGGGTATAATCTTACAGAATATAATTGATATTAATCTCGAGCCTTAGGAGTGATGGCATTGCTACAGGTTAAGAGAAGAGTAGAGCCAGGCGGAAGAATTACCATCGGAGAAGTATTGAAAATGGCCAAAATTAAACCTGGTGATTGGGTAGAGATTATCCCGGGTACGAACAAGATAACCATTAAGCTGACTAAACGTAGTAAATCAAAAGGTGCTGTCCTGGCGGCTGCGGGTATCTTAAAGGACCATCCTGAATTGGTTGAGGAGATGTTACGCATCAGGGAGGATGAAGATGATCGATCAGGTGTCGTACCCGAATAAATATGTGGTCGATACTAACATAATTATTTATACACTGGCAGGAGTAAAAGCAGCAGTTTGGGCAATGAAGAAACTAGAAGACGACGATATAGAAGTCTATTATTCAACAATAGTCGAGGCAGAGCTGTTTTCATTCCATGAACTAACTCTTGAACAAAAATCAAAGATAAGAGGTATTTTGGATATAGGAGAAATAGTGGATGTTGATTCTAAGGTCGCTCTTAAAGCCGCCGAATTACGCGCCCTTAGTAAAAAGGATTATAATCGTAAGCTAAAATTACCAGATGCCATCGTTGCAGCTACAGCCTTATTATTATCGGCTGTTTTAGTCACACGGAATGTTGAAGATTTCAAACATCTTCGCAGGCATGGTCTACATTTATACAATCCTTTTGAACATGAGGAAGATAATAGTCAACGGTTTGTTAGTGAATTGGAACAAAACTGAAATCAAGCCTGTCTAACAGGCGCACCTCATCACCCTCTGCACCAGGGCGGCGGGCAGGCGGCGTTATTTGAGGGTATGTGATTCATTATGGAATTTAGTCCTGGAGAAGGCCCTGGCCTTCTACAGCCGCGCCTATGACTTCCGCGCTATATCACTGCGTTATTTCAACGCCGCTGGGGCGTCATCAGCAGGGGATATTGGGCACGGCGGTGCGGGACTACATCCACGTCGATGACCTGGCGGCAGCCCACGTCCTGGCCCTGGAAGCCCTGGAGCAGTGCGGCCCCACGGCGGCCTATAATCTGGGCAGCGGCCGGGGCTATTCGGTTCTGGAGGTAATAAAAGCGGCAGAAAAGGTGACAGGGCAGAAAGTACCTTACCGTTTCAGTCCCCGGCGGCCCGGTGACCCGGCGGTGCTGGTAGCCTCGGCAGAAAAAGCCATGGCGGAGTTAGGCTGGCGGCCGCGGTATACTAGTTTAGAGGAAATTATTGCCACTGACTGGATGTGGTACAGCAACAACCCCGATGGGTTTTCTGCCAGCTGTAGCCAGATGTCGTAAAGGTTTTGCGATACGGGCTATAATTACAAAATAAATTGATGTTATTTCAGGAGGCTAACAAGGTGAAATCGGTAATGGAGCCAATTTATAACTTCTTCTTGGAGCCGTTTATTCCGTGCTTGCCTATAGTAGCAACAGATGGTACGGGTGACGAACTCTCCTCTCTGAGAGAGGTTAATGATAAATCTTTGTCACAAATTATCGGTCACGCTGTCAAGCTCCATAGGCTCTATGGAGTTGAAGATGCCTACTATGCTCTTTACAACCCTAATTGGAAATTTGTAGATATTCCTCCTAAGACCTTGATGCAATATTACTATTTCCTAACGGTTATTAACATAGAAAGATACGACCTGGAAGAAATGAGAAAGTACCTGGATAAATTAAGTGATTATTTAAAGGGTATGGAAAAATTGGAGGATGAATGGCACCGGCGCATCCATTTGCTAAAGGCTATGGCGGCAACTCTGCGAAAAGCTGAAGGGTGGGCGGAGCAGGTATTGCCGTTGTTTGAAGGAGAGCTCCATTCGGAACCCTGGTTCAATTTCGCCCTTTATTTCGGATGTATGGCCAGGGAACAGGAGCTTTATGACGAAGCTGATACGCTTTTAAAAAAGGCGTTATCCCTTGCGCCAACTGAACTTGAAAGGGCCATTGTCTGGTGTAACCTGGGAGCCCTGTCCTTTGCCCGGGATGACTGGCAAACCGCACTTAAACATTATAAGGCTGCTGACGCCATTTTAGACGAGCTGGTGGAAAATATTCCGGATAGTGAGTTGGGCCTTTATCGCCAGGAAGTCAAGAGAAATATACTGGTTGTTCAAAACCTACTTTTAATGAGTAGAGATGAATTCCAAATAACGGGAAGGCTGCCACGATTAGCGGAAGGGGAAATGGCCCTGGCCAATAAATGGGAAGATATTGCCCTAGGTTATGTAAGGAATGAGGTATATGAGGAGAACCTTGCAACGCGCAATTCTATCCGGTTTTCCAACAATCTTTATGAGGCTATTCGTTACTTCAATCGTAGCGAGGCTGCCAATGCGCTGCTGGGCAATGTTTTAGCGAATAGAACGCTCTTTGACCGTGAGGTCAAAGCATTTATCAACGCAGGTTACGTAACCAATGATCGCAGGTTACTCCAGATTGCTCTTCAACAGGCCGTGGAAATTAATGAAACAAAGGCTATCAAGGGGCTAATTGGTGACACTATACCCTTTACAACATTAAGAGAGTTAGAAGAGTTTTGTCAATGGATTTTTAAACCCGTGAAAGGACGCAGGGCAAAGATTGGCCGGGTTAATTGCCTTGCTATGCTGGTTGATTACCTGCCGGATGGCTATATTTTACAAACTTTGAGCCTTGCTTTAGAAGCTTTATCCGGTCAGTTTTCCTTCACTAGAGAACTGGACTTCAAGAGGCCAGGTATAAAGCTCCTCGGGGGATTGCTTCACCGACTGCCAGCTGAAAAACAAGAAGAAATGATTAAAAGATTGTGGGAGGAATTTGAAAAACAGCAAAACTACCTTATACGAAGTGAAATTGTCGAACAACTGCAGGTCTACAAGCAGTGGCACCAAATATCTTCGTCTTATCGTGATGAACTCGCCGTAAAAATGCTTGAATACCTGCAAGGCAAAGCAGGAGGCAAAGACCTCTGGTCTTCCCAGTTATTTTATGCCCTTGTTAGCCTCTCCCAATATCTTTCAGAAGACATGCAAAAAAAGGTTGCTGCTTATGTTATTGAAGAAGCCAGACAGAGAAACTCTGATGCCATCGCTGTGCTCCACAATGAATGGTTGTTGCCCTTTGTCCCGGATGATTTGTGGGTTGATACTGCTAATCATCTGGTAGAACTTATGCGGAAAGAAGTCGCCGAAGAAAGTGACCGGCACCGCAGCTGGGGAGGGCGTGTTTGGGGGGCTCTTTTAGGGATTTACCTTCCCTACCTTAAGAACGACATACAGGCCGAGGCCTTGCGGGCACTGTTTAACTACATCGATGCCGACAACCTGCTTTCCTACAACCGGGCCCTAGCTTTGCATAACTTGAGCATTTTCTTAAGTGAAAACATGGACGTTGCGGTCGAGTATACAGAGTCAATAAAAAAGATATGTCACAACTGCCTGGAGGCCCCACGCAAGGAAAAAGAAAGGGGTTTTTGGTATGACCTTGAAGATACTGATGTATTGGCTGCCAAGGCTGCATGGTTGTTAGTAACGTTGGATCATGAAGATACCCGGCAAGTTGTTCATGCGATAATGCGTCGATCTCTGGCAGCCGAATCTGATGGATTGCGGGAATGCTTACTGTTTTTGGGTAGGTACGCCCACAATTTTCAAGTGGATGATGGACTTTTAGGTGAAATTTTGGGCAGATTCCTTGGAGAACTGAAAAACCCGGACGAGCGCATTCGAGGGGCTGTGGCGTATTATCTGCCCATTGTAGCTTGCAAAAGCAAAACCGAAATGTACTGGCCATATATCTTGGAAATCGCCAGGAGATTCTCAAAGGACGAGTCACGGGCAGTACGCCTTAATCTGGTTCAGGCGATTGGGGAAACCATCTCTTCCTGGCCCTCCAAGTATAGATTAGAAGCCAGACCGATACTGAAGGATTTGAAAAACGATTTAAGTTTTAGAGTGAGGAGCGCGGCAAGGGTGTGGGATCGTGAACATTAGTCTTAATCGACAACAGCTTATCCCCTTGCCGATAGCTGATCTCAGGAGAAGGATTCCCGACCCTGTAATTAACATTGGCAGTACGATTTTGAAAGCCGATTTTCTGTTTCTGGAAAACGAATTACCGGATGTTTTCAATAATCCTATACCGGCGATTAAAAAAAGATTGCATGCAGGGGTTATTTTGGCCAAACAGGAGGTTCAGGATGAGAGCCTCATCTCAATGAGTTCAGACTTGCCGGCAAGAATACGTTTTATTCATGGTAACCGGTTAGTAACGTTAAACGACTGCCGGCTCTTTACACAGAATGCCGGAACTATTTATTTTCAATCTGACGACCAAAGATCCGAAGAACTAGAAGGAGATGCCCTAAAGCTTACAGCATATTATTTATCTAACGTAGTTTCCAGACGGTTTGAAAAAGTGGTCTTCGTCATTGGTGCCGGCGCTTCGGCGGAGCAGCTTCCGCTAGGACAAGATTTATTAACCGAACTCCTTAACGAGGGCAACTCTAGTGACGATCTGGTTCGTTTTTTAAAAACAGTTTTCAGGATCGACCCATCCTTACCGGCCTGCAGCAGACCAACGATTAATGAAGTATTGAACCTTATTGAGATCGCTTTAGAAAAAGATGAAGCCTTAACGCCAACCTATAAACCGGACTTATTAAGGGAATTAAAAAGAACAATCATAACTAGGTTGCTACAACTTTTTACTGATCTTACGACCCAAATAGATAGTAGAAATAGCTATGTGCAGCTGGTTAAAAACATGGTCAAGATGTTGACAACAGGTGCCTTGGAAGAGGTAGGTTTTATTACCCTTAACTATGATCCTTTTTTAGACCAGGCTTTGATAGAGGCAGTGGGGGAGGAAAATATAAACTATGGCATACAACTAGAACCTTGGGGAGGATGCGAACGAAGGGCGATAAACGTATCCCGGGAAAAGCTGCGTAAACCTATACAGTTGGTGAAATTTCATGGCTCCATGGATTGGATGTTCTGCCCCTATTGCCACAAAATATATCGAATTTCTACCGGGCGAGCTCTTTCCCAGGATATGCCACAATGCTCCAGTGATGGAACACCCCTTAGTTGGTTTCTTTACCCACCTATGCGTGAAAAATATTTCATGCCTGAAGCATGGTTGCACCTACATATGCAAGCTGAAGAACTGCTGCGCAAAGCGGACCGGGTCATCTTTATAGGGTATTCTCTCTCTGATGAGGATGCCTATTTTCGCTACAGGGTTAAACGAAGTCTTTACCGGGTTGAAAACCCCGTAGATATTGTTGTGGTAGACAAAACTCTAAAGGAAGAAAAACGCCCTACGAGCGTCGAGAAGAACTATTGGCATTTCTTTGGTCCAGTAGACTACCGGCCAGTAGGATTTCCAGCATTCTCACTTGCACCATTTTAGAAGACATCCTGGGCCGGGAGCCGGTCCGGGTCGACCTGGCGGCCATGGCCGGTTACCTGGCGGGGGAAGTGGTCCTGGTGACCGGAGCCGGCGGTTCCATCGGGTGCTGCGCCTGGTCCTGCCGGACTTCCGGCTGGAGAAGGGACAGGAACTGGTGCAAGTGGGGTAGACACCGATTTTCAATGGTATGCCTACGAAGTTGGGTTTTTCTTGGTACCCAAGGGAAATGTACGGTTTGGTATTTTTGGGCTAACCGGTTAAAATAGTGCTAAATAAAAAACCTTTACGGAGGGATAATTGTGGAGAGCGTAGTATCTGCAAAGAAAGGAGTAGTAATTGGTCCTACACCCATTGTTCTGGCATATTTTGCTGAGAAGAAAAGAGGTACCAGGAAAGAAGTAACGAGGGTTGTTTTCCAGGTCGCTAAGCGGTTGGAAGAGACAACAATTCATATAAATGCTGTATTTAGGGGAAATATATCCGGGACTGGTGATGCCATTGTTAGTGAAACAGTAGATGAGGAAATATGGTATTGGCTTTCTAATCATTTTTTACGTGAATGCCCGGACCCAGGCGAAAATGATATATGCTTTGAAGCAAGCAAACCCTTTGAGGAATATCGTTTGGATAGGATATCGCAAAATTTAAGGGAGATAGGATGGCCTTCTGAAAAAGAAAGGCAGATTTTTTTAAGAGTATTAAGGGAGGTTATTTCTCTTGAACCATGGCGGGAAAACCTCTAAAATAATCCGCGATGTAGTGCATGGGTATATATCTTTATGCGAAAATGATCTACATATAATTGATACACCACTTTTTCAACGTCTAAAGCGTATCCGGCAAACAGGTGCCTATTCTGTTTATCCTTCAGCTAATCATACCCGCTTTGAGCATTCGCTAGGCGTTATGCATTTAGGCATGAAAGTTTTGGAATCATTAGGTATTGATGCGGATGAAAGGATATCCAACACAGTACGATATGCCTGTCTATTACATGATATCGGGCATGCCCCTTTTTCTCATCTCGGGGAGGCTTTTTATTCAAAAGAAGAGCTTATTAACTGGCTTAACATTGGTCTTAATAATGTAGGGCTAACAAATACTATAATGGGTTCAATGGGATCTCCACATGAATTATGTAGTTGCGTAATAGTCTTGAATAAATTTGCCGACAGGTTATTAAGCTATGGCGTTGACCTTGATTTACTTTGTCGAATGATAACGGGGCAAAAGTATAATACATCGGATAAATTTACAGAAGATTGTCTCATAGATATTCTTAATTCTGATATTGATGTAGATAAGCTTGATTACGTTTTACGGGATGCTTTTATGTCCGGCGCTGAGCTAATAGCTATAGACGCTGAACGGCTTATTTCGGCATATACAATTCATAACGGAACATTGGCGTTCTCTGGTAAAGCCCTCAGTACTATAGGCAACCTTATATATGGAAGGAATGCACTTTATTTTTGGGTGTATAACCATCATATCACTGTTTATACTGATTTTCTTTTCCGGCGTCTTATTAAATACTTGATTAATACAGTACCTGAAGGGCGGGAAAAGTTATTTACCTATGAATCAATAGCGGAAAAGTTGGCAGATGACTATGATTTGATTACCTTTGTTCGTAAATATATGAGTATTGATGATTACGCCCGGGATCTATATAATCAACTATTTAACCGGGCTTTTTATAAATCGCTCTGGAAAACACCTTTTGAGTTCGAAGCAATAATAAAGGACCCTGCTCACCAGGATGCGTTCATCAGGCTTGTTGGCCAGTTTCGCAAAGAAGAAGACGGGTTAGAAGAACTTGAGCGAAGGATTATAGAAGCAAATAATGGCCTTACTAAGGGAGATTTCTATATTGCCGTTGCTGATTTTAAACCCTTTGTTCCTGTTGCTGGCAAGGCGGTTTATATTATGCTTGGTGATAAACGTAAGAGGTTCCAGGAGATCTTTCAGGAAAGTATCTATCAAAATCCTTTTCGTGAGATCCCTTACATTTTTGTAAAGAATGAACAAGTAAAAAATATTTTAGTAAACAGGTTAAATGAGGGGAGGTTGTTGTAAAAAGTGTGTCACCCCCTAGTTGACACTGGTTTTCACCAACTTTCCCTAGGTACCTCAAACCGGGAGGGGTCCTGGGCAGCCGGGGCAGCGTGGTACCCCTTTTTCAGCGCCAGATTGCCGCCAGCGGCCCGGTGACGGTGACCCACCCGGAGATGACCCGCTACTTTATGACCATTCCAGAGGCGGTGCAACTGGTCATCCAGGCCGGCGCCCTGGTCCGTGGCGAGAATAAAATAAAAGGAGCTGTTGCCTCATGGAAGAAGTATCCTTACGAGAACTTATAGAAATCTTAATAAGACGCAAGCGGGTTATAATATTTATTACAGTTGTGGCGCTCATTACCAGTGGCGTTCTGAGCTTCTTTGTTTTGCCTCCAGTATATGAAGCCACGGCTACCCTGCAGGTTGATCTTCCTGCGGTGCCCAAAACCCCGGAAGGGAACAGCCCGCTCGAAGCCCTGCTCCAATCGCTGGCTGTTGCCAGCCATCAGGCTTCCCTGGAAACGTACCGTTACCAGGTGACAAACCCAACTGTATTGGAACGTGTCCAGAAGAAGCTGGCCCTCGACCCTCAAGTCTATTCCCTTCAGGCATTGGCAAATATCATCAAGGTGGAAAATCCCAAGAATACGAATTTATTGGAAATACATGCAAATAACTCTGACGCCAGGTTGGCCAGGGATCTGGCCAACACTGTGGCCCAGGAATACATAGCTTTCATGCAGGACTTGCAGGCCCAGAGGCTAAACCAGGTGAGTTCCACCATTGAAGCCCAGCAAAACAAAGAAGAAGAAAAGCTGAATCAAGTCATGGAAGAATACCGGCAGTTTCTGGCTCAGCCGCGCAGCGTCAAGCAGCTCAATGCCGAGCTGGAAGCCAAAGTGCAGTTGTTGACGGAATTTAAAACAAATCTAAGAAAAACTCAGGTGGAGTTGGAAGGCACCCGTCGTGCTTTAGAAGCTGCCGAAACGAAACTGGCAGGAACGCCTGCTACCCTGAAGACTGTAAAGGTGGTGGGGGACGATCCATTATTGTTGAATATAACTGAAAGTAAAACCGGCCGTCCGTCTCAAGAAGTAGCCGGGCTTAAGCTGGAAGACGAAGAACCCAATCCAATTTATCTCTCTTTAGCGACACAGGCCAATACTTATAGGATGCAGGTAGCCCAGCTGCAGGAAAAAGTTACTTCTCTGCAGGAACAAATAAGAAGCACGGAAAAGGAGCTGCAGGCGCTGCAGGAAGAGCTCGCCGAAAAACAATTGATCGATGATAAGTACCAGGTCCAGATCAAAAATTTGCAGGAAAATTTCCGATCCTTACTGGTTCGCAGTGAAGAAGCGCGCGTTGCCGGTTCCCTGGATACTAGTGTCCAGACGCGTCTAATCGCCCCGGCCGTGGAGCCCTCGAGTCCCGTCAGGCCGAGAAAATTGTTGAATACGGCGGTGGCCACCTTGCTGGGACTAATGGTAGGAGTTTTGGCGGCCTTTTTCTTGGAAATGTGGAACGCGCCGGTGCCTGGAATTGAAAATATTAAGGGATAACCTACACATCTATGATTGGAAGGTGGTATGGCAGTTATACGAGTGCCAGTTCTCATTTTTTAGCCCAACCCGAGCCCATTGTCGCCGATTAAACATTCCGCAATCCGCCCATGGATTCAACACTCTAATAACGGGATAAGAGCCTAGATTTATTCGAAAAGATTTTTCTGTTATAATACAAACGTGATTCCTGGCAGCTTACGAAAATAGCCACTTCCTTTAGCCCCTGGTAGAATGAGGTGCGAAAGAGGTGGGCATCATGGCCAAAGTGACGGCGCCCTTTAAAAATGTGGCAGTCCAGTCCGGATCCCATTCTGTCTGATTTGTCGAAACGTATAAGGTGTGTTGGAAGAGGATGACTTGAGGAAACTTCGCATGGCTGCCCTTTTACATGATATTGGTCATTACCCCCTTTCACACGTAGGTGAAGCGGTTTTTATGCGCATTCAATTCGAGAAAGAGCAAGTTGTTCAAAAGAAAACACCCGATTTTGGAGAAAGTGCCTTGACCAGAGCAGGTGATAAAATCTTTGTTACAAATTATCGGTCACGCTGTCAAGCTTCATAGGCTCAAAGGTTATGGCTGCAACTCTGCAAAAAGCTGAAGGGTGGGCGGAGCAGGTACTGCCGTTGTTTGCAGGAGATCTCCATTCGGAACTGTGGTTCAGTTTTGCCCTTTATGCATCGAGAAGAACTATTAATATTTCTTTGGCCCAATAGACTACCGGCCAGTAGGATTTCAAGCATTCTCACTTGCACCATTTTAGAAGATATCCTGGGCCGGGAGCCGGTTCAAGTGGACCTGGCGGCCATGGCTGGTTACCTGGCGGGGGAAGTGATCCTGGTTACCGGCGCCGGCGGTTCCATCGGGTGCTGCGCCTGATCCTGCCGGGCTTTCGGGTAGAGAAAGGGCAGGAACTGGTGCAGGTGGGGTAGGGTGTTAATTGTCAGGCTCCCTTCCTGCCGCCTGGCAGGTTATGAAGTTTATAAACTCAAAATAGCAGGATTTCTACGGTTAAGCTAGAACCTATTTCCATTAGGTTATCTAACCTATATCGGGGGCATAATATGGTAAGGGTTTTTATAGGTTTTCATGGTACTAGTAAAGCAAGTGCTGATATGATATTATTGGATAAAAGATTTTTACCTTCAAATAGAGAAGATGAATGGTTGGGGAAGGGTATATACTTTTTTGAGGATGATCCTGACCAGGCTATTGATTGGTGTGTACGCGCCAGGAAATATAAAGAATGGGCTATCTTAAAAACTATTATTGAAGCCCAGGAGGTTCTTGATTTAACACGAAAACGGGAATGGGATATGTTTTTGTCGATAATAAAACAACTACAGGGCAAAATGAAGCAGACAAAGTATAAAGGAAAACGCCTTTTAAATGGTGTGGCTATAAATTTTATCTGCCAACAATTTCCTTATGAAGTGGTTAGAGCTGTTTTTCTTGTGCCCGGCCGGAGTTATCCGTACGACATTACTAATATTCCCCCGGTACAAATTCAAATATGCGTAAAAGAAGAACGGTGTATAAAATCTATTGAACAATGGAGGTGCAGTAACGGTGGATTTTAAAGAGGTAGTTGAGCAGATAAACCAATATCTTGCCCAGGTAACTATTGAACAATTTGAAAGGGATTTACAGAGGGCTGGTATTGAGCAATGTCCCGATATTGGGGAGGAAGCAGATAGTGAATGGCAACCAGAAAGGTTAATCGTTGAATATAGTATTCTTGAGGAACCATATAGCGACTTAACAAATGGTTATATTGCTATTGCAAATGGTGAGGCGGCATGATAGACAAGTCTATAGAGAGCAATTTGATTTTTCGGGGGTATAAAGTTTTACATTTATCTTATAAGTTGAATCAGAACTTTAAATCACAGAAGAATAAGTCTATACCGCTTGACTTCAAAGTACGGACTGAATCAACTGTTGATGAAACAAATAATGAGATTACCGTTGATTTATTTTGTAATATATTTGAAGAAAGCCCCGAAAAAGATAATCCATTTCACTTAGAAGTTAATTTACGGGGCTGGTTTAAAACTAACTCTACTGTTGAAAAGAATGAGTTGTATCGTTATGCAGAAATTAACGCGCCGGCTATTCTTTTTCCCTTCTTGAGAACAGTTGTTTCGAGTATTACTATGGCTGCAAATGTTCCACCAGTAATACTTCCATTAGTTAACATCAATCGTTTAAATGAGCTTCAAAAACAATAATAATCGCGCAATGGTCACTGAATTAAAATAGCACTTAGAAACAAGAAGTCGTTATGGAAGTTCGCCAGGCGAAAGGGAATAAATTTACTATCCTGCAGATTGAGAGAGCTTATTTACAAATGCAAGAGTGGGGCATGCTATCGCCGGAGGGAGAGGCGTAAAGCGCAACGTCCTAGGCAGCCGGGGCAGCGTGGTACCTTTATTCCAGCGCCAGATTGCCGCCGGCGGCCCGGTGACGGTGACCCACCCGGAGATGACCCGCTACTTTATGACCATCCCCGAGGCGGTGCAGCTGGTCATCCAGGCCGGCGCCCTGGTCCGGGGCGGGGAGATTTTTGTCCTGGATATGGGGGAGCCGGTGAAAATAGTGGACCTGGCACGGAGCATGATTATCCTGTCCGGCTACGAACCCGGGAAGGACATTGAAATCGTCTTTACCGGCGTCCGGCCGGGAGAGAAGCTCCATGAAGAGCTCCTGACGGCCGGGGAGGGGGTCAACGCCACTTCCCACGAGCGGATTTTCATCGCCCGGCCGGAGGAATTCGACGCCGCCAGGCTGGAGCACTTCCTGGCGCTGGTCTCCCAGCCCGGCTGGCGGGCCGACATGGCCGGGGTGGAAGAACTGCTGCGCCTGGTCCTGCCGGACTTCCGGGTAGAGAAGGGACAGGAACTGGTGCAGGTGGGTTAGGTTGTGTACCGTGTACCACAATATGAAAGCACTAAAACATAAAGGCCTGGGACTGTTAATTATTACCGCAGGTCTCTCTTTATTTTTGTTGACAACGAAAAGTTTCTGGTTACCATTTGTAGCCAGCTGGCTGATGGTAGGAGACAAAGATTTACAGCCTGCAGATGTGATTATTGTCCTCTCGGGTGAGCAGGGCGAGCGGGTGGCGACCGGCGTAAAGCTCTACCAGGAAGGCCTGGCTCCAAGGCTTCTGATGACCGGCGGCACCGTAGAATGGAACGTAGCAGCGGCTGACATCATGGCCGAACAGGCAAAATTCCTGGGGGTACCGGAAAAGGATATCATCCTGGAAAAGCGGGCTGCCAGCACCTATGAAAACGTCCTTTGTAGCCTTATGGCTCCAGGAGCAGTACATTATTTCAACGCCGCCGGGGCGTCGCCAGCAGGGGATATTGGGCACGGCGGTGCGGGACTACATCCACGTCGAGGACCTGGCGGCAGCCCACGTCCTGGCCCTGGAAGCCCATCATGGGGGAGCAGATGCGGCGGGATATGGTTGCCGGGCAAGGCGGCTGGGAAAAATAGGGCAGGTGCTTAAATATAGCTTTATGGTTGCTACGTTCATTAAACGGAGTGGGTACGGCGATGGTGCGGTGATGTTCGTCCTGAGCGGTTAAGTGCAATTTAATGCCGGAAATAAGTTCTGTTGTACCGGCAGCCAGCCGTGCATCCCGCTGCCTTACTTCTGTACCAAGTTTAATATTTTCTCGCGCTACGGGAAACTTTTTTCAGGGAGGGAATTTAAACTGGTAAGAAATCCTTTGCATCCTGATGGTAACGTATACCGGTAGCTGTATTCTCGGCAGCTTACGAAAATAGCCACTTCCTTTAGCCCCTGGTAGAATGAGGTGCGAAAGAGGTGGGCATCATGGCCAAAGTGACGGCGCCCCTGATGTCCCTGGATGCCAGCGGCGCCTTGGGGAAGGCCCTGGTTTTTGCCAAATGGAAGGGGATCAATTACGCCCGGCGCTATTTTGTGCCCATGAACCCCAATACTGAAAACCAGGAAAGGGTCCGCAGCTACTTCACTCAGGCGGTGACCAGCTGGCAGGGAGAGAGCCCTGAGACCAGGGCCATGTGGAACGCGGCCGTGCGCGGCCGGCCGCTGACGGGGATGAATTACTACCTGGCCCAGTATATCAAGTACCTATTCAGCCATAACGGCCAGGCCCCGGCCACACCCTTTTTACCTCCGGGCCAGCAGCAATCCTAAAAGATTAAGCTGTGGAAGCGGCAGGGCCGGAGGCTTTGCCGCTTCTCCCCACTGCAGCCTACCAGCCTCCCTTATGCTCTATTTGCCACAAAGATGATTATTAATCACAGCTAAAACATCGGCTAAAGTGTTTTCGTAAGAACAAAGTACTTCTTTTTTGTGCTTTGTATGTTTATGATGAGGAAACGTGGCTATTTCCCTGTGGTGTTCCTTGTTATCCCAGCCCATAATAACAGTATCTCCATTCAGCCAGTAGTAATTATAACGTTCCAGTTTATCGTCTTGCCAGCGATCATAAATTTCTAAAAAAGAGCCATCAATAAAATAAATCCTACCGGAGATAATGGTACGATTCCGGCGGGTTAGTGTAGTAAAATCTTCGATGGTTGCAATAATAGTTTTATGTTTGTCCAGTGCACCCGTATAATATTGCTTCATTATTGCTGGCCCTCTAATGCTGCTAAAAGCGTTTTAGCTTCCCTGATAATATCGAGCCACATTTCCCATTCGGTATCGTCTCTGTGGGTTTCGAAGTCTGTCATAGTAGGAACTACTTTTTTTTGGAATTCTTCATAGTTCATGTTATATTTTGCTTCTAGCCTTTTGATTTGTTCCTCGGCCTCTTTGATTTGATGTTTTAATTGGATGGTTTTCCTTTTAGCTGTAAGGTCAATGGCGTCCACGATTAAAGCTTCGCGTTCCCGAGGAGGTAGTTTTACCAACCACTCGGGTGCTCGTATTTCTATCCGTTCCACTGGTAACCACCTCAATTATTTAGGTATATTCAGTTTAAAGTAGCTTTATCATTAAGTCAAGTAAGGTCACGATTTAGATTAGCCACTTCCTTTAGCCCCTGGTAGAATGAGGGGCGAAAGAGGTGGGCATCATGGCCAAAGTGACGGCGCCCCTGATGTCCCTGGATGCCAGCGGCGCCCTGGGGAAGGCCCTGGTTTTTTGCCCGGCGTTATTTTGTGCCCGTGAACCCCAATACGGAGAACCAGGAAAGGGTCCGCAGCTACTTCACTAAGGGGGTGACCAGCTGGCAGGGAGAGAGCCCTGAGACCAGGGCCATGTGGAACGCGGCCGTGCGCGGCCGGCCGCTGACGGGGCTTAATTACTACCTGGCCCAGTATATCAAGTACCTTTCCGGCCATAACGGCCAGGCCCCGGCCATGTACTTTTTACCTTCGGGCCAGCAGCAGTCCTAAAAGATTAAGCTATGGAAGCGGCAGGGCCGGAGGCTTTGCCGCTTCTCCCCTCTGCAGGCTAAAGCCTTCCTTGTGCAGGAGCGCCTGTCATTGCCTTTACCAGCAGGATATCAAGCCACATTTTCCATTCGTATGGAAACCGCCACGAAGGAACTTTCTATAATTTGTCGAATATCCCATTATAGCCTTGATAGGGGGGCATCATGAATAGTGCTCTTGCTAAAACCGGCACCTTTCATGGAGCAAACAAGTTGTAAAAACGTGGGATCAGTTTGTAGTAGTATCTTTGTACGACCGCTTTTGGCCAGTGTGGCACCCTTTTTTTGATATTCCCGAGGGGGGTACTGATGGGCATCTATCTGGGGCTGAGGGTTTTGCCAGATGAAATCGGGGCGGTGGAATGGGAGCGTTTTTATGACGCAGCCAAACAAGTGATCCAGGCCTTTGAACCGCAGCCGGTGCGCCTTACCGAAGAAGAAAAGTTTGGCTTTACGCGGCTGGTTCTTACGCGTAGCCCGGAGGGCCAGGATCACAAAGGCCGTTTTCTGGCCGTAGTCGGTGATGCCCAGACATGGGAGTGTGCTGAGCAATTTCATATCTACCGCGACATCAGGGTCTACCGGGAGATGCGAAAACGCCGAGCGGCTTCCGCCGCGTTGTCAAGGAATGCGCGTCATATTCTCCTGCGTGAAGAAGAAGGGGTTGATGTATTTTTTGCCAAAACCCAGTCCCACCCCTATCATGATTTGGTTTGGTGCCTCGCTACCTTGGCTGAGAATGAATTCGCCGGCTTGGCCCTGGCCCGAGGCGATCTCAACGCGCGCAACTGGCTAACCGTACATGCCTGGCTGAGGCAGGTTAGCGGCAGGCCTCTCGTCCCGCCCTTGCTTCTGGATGTACAAAGACTTTGGGATATCCTGGGTACTGAGCTGGATGGGATAGACCTGGCCCGAGCCGTGTCCGAGCGTATGGTAGACAAGGCACCCCTTTACAGACTCCTGCGAGATAAGGACCCCGACCTTCTGGGCAAGTTTTTGGCCGAAAGTCTACGTGAGTATCCTGCACACACCATGGGTGCCCTGCGTACTTGTATGGATTTTCTCGACAGCGTCGGGGATCTGGCCCTTTTAGTGAAGGTGGCCAGTGTGGATCCGGCGGGACCTCGATGGGAAGTGGATGAGGTCTTGCGTATTGTCGTTGCCCTGGGGGCCTTTACACCCCAGGGACGGGCTCCGGAAAGCAGTCTGGCCGCCGGTTTTCTCCCGGCCGAGTTTCGTCCGGACTTCTATTGCACTAACTTTTACGTGCAGCCGGAAGAAGCCGCGCGCCAGGTGGCCGGTATCATCGGGCGCCCGGTAATCGACATTGAGGAGATCATTTTCCGAATACAACGCGAAGAAGCGGCGCGGATGATCCCTGGACAGGTACGGGGAGGTAAGACAGGGAGGAATGCCGGGGAGGAACTTCCCCTGGAAGAGGCAAAGGTGGAGATACCCTACCCTGAGCAACTAATCAGCGGACTAAGGGAGGAGATGATTCGCAAGGGTTTCAGTTGGGACGAGACGCACCTGAGGCGCCTGATGCTGGCCATGATGGCCAAAGCAGGCATTATGCTTCCCGAAGAAGCGTGGGCGGCATTGGATTCTGAAACTGATCCGGACATCCTGGGCTTCTTGCCATTTCTTCTCCATGGTTATCAGGGTTCGGCAGCGGAGAGAGAAATGTTATGCCATCTTTTTGCCAATCTGGGCGAGATCAAGCAGTGCTGGAAGAGTGGACGACCATGGATTTACAACGTGGATTAACGGTACCAGACAGGTGGTTAACTATACGTTGATTATATGTTATGATATATGATTCTAAAGTCTCTGGCTTACTCTTTTTGCTATCTTTGGGGAGGAAGCAACCTGCAATAACTTCAGTGGAATAAAGGACCTTTTACTGCAGGTAGTCTTCCAATTCGGACAGGTCGTTGATGTCGAAGATGTTGTCGATCACCTGCTGTAGTACGTACGCGTCCTGCTCCTTGATCCTGGCCACGTACTCCCTGGGAAGCCTGCGGAACTTTTTGCTCAAGAGTCTGATGGCTACGTCTACCAGAGACTCCTGCCGGCCCTCTTGCCGGCCCTCTTGTCGACCTTCTTGCCGGCCTTCTTGCCGGCCTTCTTGCCAACCCTCCTGCCGGCCTTTTATCAGGCCCTTTTCAAATATCCTCTGGTAACCGGCGGACTCTTCGATGTTCAGCACTTGTTCCACCTCCCGGAAAATAAGCTCGATCACCTGCCGGTCGTAAACCAGGCCGGCGAATATCTCTGCCCGCAGGAGCACGGCCTTTTTGGTCTCCCGGTCCAGGTCGCTGTTTAAAATATCCTCTGCGCACTGCCGGAGAAATTTCTCCCCCTCTTTCTTGCGCCTCTCCCTGTCCGCCAGGGGCAGCAAGGAACGCAGCTGCTGATGCGGGTGGTTTTTTAGCTCCTCATAGGTTATTTTACCCAGGTCGACCAGGCGGTAACGGTAGTCCAGCATGTTTTCGTTTCCCAGGCGGTAGTGCAGTTGGCCGGCCATGTTCATTTCCCACTGGCCGAAGTAGATAACCATCTGGTAGACCGGCAGGCGGTAGGTTTTGTGGATTTCCAGGGCGTAGCGCAACATGCGGTAGGGCATCTCGTCGTCGTTGCGGCTCTGGAACTCCAGGTGGATGACCATAGCACCCTGATCGCTTTTGGCCTTTACCACCAGGTCGGAAACCCTGGTTTCCACCTGGGGGAACTCGATTTTCAAGTCGCTGACTACCGTTGCTGGGATGTCGCTGAAGAAGTTGATGAGTTCCTCCGTCCCGCCGGCAAACAGGTCTTTAATTATGGTATCGTACTGGTTACCGCTTTTTTGTTGCAAACAAACCACCGCCTGATTTAATTTTACCAGTGGATTATCGCGGGGGCAAGAGCGCTTTTTTGTAGCTGGCAGGGAGAGAGCTGGGGCATGCGGTGTCCTAGGTCATTGGGAGATGGGCGCAGCGCTTGGCATGCAGAAAAAGCGATGAAACGTTACCTGGCAGGGGTTAGCATCGGCGAGCAGGCTCTGCCGCCAGGCTTTAACGGCCTGCTTCCTTGGAGCTGGATAGATAATCGTCCTTTTCTGCACGCCCTGCACGGATTGAATAACGTCGGCGGCTTGACTCTCCTCCAGGCGGCTCTACACTGCGGCGTACCCTACTTCGTTTTTTCCTCCAGCCTTGACCGGATTAAAAATATATACTAAGCTTAAAGAAAATGTTAATGTAACCATTAATGGGGGTGTTAAAATGGAACGCATTGCCGGCATAAATGAAGTCCGCCCGAAATTAACTTCCTTCATTGAATCTCTAAAAAATGATTCCCCGGTAGTTATTACAATCAACAGTGAACCTAAAGCTGTACTCCTGGATTACGAGAAATACCGGCTCTTGCAAAAAACCGCCGAAGAAAACAAAAGGTTGGCCTTAAAAACAGCCCTGGCTAAGATTAGATCCAGAGCAGCTACAAATGGTCTTACCCAGGCGGATATAGAAAAAGAAATTAAGGAGTACAGAGAGGGCAAATGAAAGTAGTTTTAGATACGAATGTAGTTATATCAGGCCTGTTGGCACCGGTAGGGCCGCCGACCTTTGGGCAGACGGGAAAATCGAAGTTGTAGTCAGCCCCGCGGTTATAACGGAGTATATGGGGGTTTTTCTCAGACCAAAGTTTGCCAAGGCCGGCACCGTGGAAGAAAGGCAGCAATTATTAGAAGGTTTTATTAACCTTGATAACACAATTTTGGTATTGCCTGATGTAGAAGTTAACGCTATTAACGCAGATCCAAGTGATAACCGTTTTTTAGAGTGCGCCAAGTCGGGGAAAACCAACTGCCTCATCTCTGGTGACAGCCATCTGCTTGCCCTGGGGGAATATGAAGGGATCCCCATAATCACCCCGAAGCAGTTTATAGAAACATTTTCTTTTGAAGAGTTGGCAACATAAAGGGGAAAGAGCGGAGGAATTTCTCGCTGCTACCGGCCTAACCGCAGAAGAATTGGCCCATATGGAAGATAAGCATCTACTGATGCCTCTTGAGAATAATGTGTACAATGACGATGACTTGATGGCCGCTAACGCACCCGGTATTTAGCGCGGATTTCTGCCCCCAGAACGGCCATTTCCGCTGACGAAAGGTTGGTCAACGCCCTGCTGCCCACTTCGCTTGGCCCATTTGTCCGGTCAACAACGTCCATCGCCTGGCAGTGGGAGCGGAAGCGGTAAAACTGGACTATATTTCTGGAGCAGAGATTTGTATCGCTTTTTCAAGGCTTAAGGTTAAAGAGGGAGGGAAATCTTTAAGGTTTGATGTGATTACCTTCACACCTTTTATTGCTGCAGTGGCCGCGATAAGACTATCAGCCATACTCATTGTTTTTCCTTCTGCGGCCCATTCCCGCCTTAGCGTTGCTGCGAATTCAGCAATTGTACTGTCGACGGGGAAGTTCCCAATTTTCAAGAAGAGTTTTCACGATTTTTTGGGCTTTAGGCGTTCGTGCTCCTGTTAAAAGCTCATGATAGACTATCACACTGCTAACCGCTGCGCCTGATAAAATTATTTTTTCCAACCAGTTACTGACTTTCGCGGCAAGTCTGCCGGTAAGATGATCGATTAAAACACAGGTGTCTATCAAATATTCCATAGAGACGTCTCCTTATCTTTACCGCGCAAGCCTTGAACCCATTTTGTTCCTCCAGTTTTCGTCCATTCGGGAGCATCCTCATGCGCCAAAGCGCCCCGGGTTTCTCTGAAGGCTTTAACTTGCATTTCCCGACGCAGTTTTTCGGTTACAGCTTCGACGATAAAGCTGTTGCGGTTTAGGCCGCGCTCTTTAAGATAGACCGTCATTTTATCTATCACTGTTGCGGGAAACCTTATATGGATCATTTTTGTTTCGGGCATTTTATAACACCTCCTGTTATTATACAATATAACAGATTATAGAAATAGAGACAACATGTAATTTAGCCTGTCTGGCTTAAGGATTACCATATAATAATGCTAGCAAAATGATAGCACAGGGGGTGCTGGTTTTGCCCGTCATCCTTATCCGTTTATGTTGGTTACCTGAAGGAAAAAGACCGGGAAAGGGAAGGGGAGCCGTCTGGCGGCAGTTCCAGGCGCAGGCCAGGGTGGAAGAGCTTTTGTTCCTGGCGCTGTCGGGCTTCCGGGCGAAGAAGGAAAATCCGCGTGCGCCTCGGCTGGGTGCCGGTCCACGATGACCTGGAGGGCATCATCTACTCCGCCTGGCAGTGGGAGCGGAAGAGGAATAGCGTCCCGGCTAGGCCCGCGACTATTTCACCCAGGCGGTGACCAGCGAGTAAGAGACCAGCGTGTAAGAGGATAGTCCTAAGATTAGGATCATGTAGAAAGCGACCGTGTGAAGCCTGTCGCTCCCGGCCTGCTAGGCCCTGTAGTATTTTTTGGAGATGCCCTCCACAGTAAACTTGGATTTTGCTTGTAATTATAGTGCTAGTAATGGTATACTTCTGGTAAGAAAATCTTTCTGGAAGTAAGGAGAAGGATGCTTCATGTCCAACCCCTTAGTGCGCTTAACTAGTAAAGGGCAGATGACTATTCCCCAAAGTATCAGAGAAACTTTGGGCCTGAAGGCAGGCGATTATTTGACCATCGTGGTTGATGAAGATGAGATACGTTTGAAAAAAGTCCAGCCAGTGAAGCCCTTGAGTAAAGAAGACCCTATATGGAAATTAGTTGGTGCCGGTAACAGTGGCCTTAAAGATGTCGCTGCCAAACATGATCATTACCTGGCTGAAGGTGAAGTAGAAAGATGGAAAAAATAATGGTAGATACCAGTGCTGTTTATGCCCTTATTGACCGTTCGGACGATTTGCATGAGAAGGCTAAGAATCTCTTTAAGAAATTAAGCGAAAAGGATGTTGATTTAATATTAACAAACTTTATTTTGGCTGAAACCCATGCTTTAATTTTGAGCCGTATAGGTCATGAACTGGCCCGTGAATGGGTAAAAAATTTGGTTTGGAAAATTGAACGTGTTAAAGAAGAAGATGAGAAGCGAGCCAGGGAAATCATAATTGCATATAAAGATAAGTCTTTTTCTTATACCGATGCTACTACCTTTGCTGTTATGGAACGACTAAAGCTGAATGTAGCTCTGGCCTTTGATAACCATTTTACCCAGTTTGGCTGGCAGTGTCTTGACGTTTGAGGAAGAGCCAGAACTCATATGTAAGTATGCGGCTTTCCAGCAAGTCGGTGACCAGGAAAGCGTTGGAGTGGTATGTAGAAAGAACGTTGATTGGACGGATGCCTTTATTGCCGACGGAATGGAAGCTGGAAACCGGATGGAGATATATTCTTACGATCGTCATTTTGATAAGTTTCCGGAAATTTAGAGGATTGAGCCCTGATACCTTGTTATATTTATTGCCTTGAGTTGGATATAACCGGCACCTTTCATGGAGCAAACAAGCTGTAAAAACGTAGGATCAGTTTGTAGTAGCTATCTTTGTACGACCGCTTTTAGCCAGTGTGGCACCCGTTTTTTGATATTCCCGAGGGGGGTACTGATGGGCATCTATCTGGGGCTGAGGGTTTTGCCAGATGCAATCGGGGCGGTGGAATGGGAGCGTTTTTATGACGCAGCCAAACAAGTGATCCAGGCCTTTAAACCGCAGCCGGTGCGCCTCACCGAGGAAGAAAAGTTTGGCTTTACGCGGCTTGTTCTTACGCGTAGCCCGGAGGGCCAGGATCACAAAGGCCGTTTTCTGGCCGTAGTCGGTGATGCCCAGACGTGGGAGTGTGCTGAGCAATTTCATATCTACCGCGGATTTACAACGTGGATTAACGGTATCAGACAGGTGGTTAACTATACGTTATCATTATCGAGCAAGCAAATTAAATTAAGTCATGGAGGAATACAGGCAGTTTCTGGCCCAGCCGCGTAGCGTAAAACAGTTAAATGCCGAGCTGGAAGCAAAAGTCCAGTTGTTGACATAAAAGCTTATGTTAGACTATTACATTGCTTAATGTTATAATGATGCTATCAGAATGATAGCAGAGGGGTGTTGGCTTTGCCTGACGTCCTTATCCGTAATGTTTCCAAAGAGGTTTTGGCAACTTTGAAGCAGCGAGCAGCGGCAAAAGGCAGGTCTTTGCAGGTGGAACTGCATAAAATTCTGGAAGAGGCTGCAGGTGAAAATGATTTGGATGGGGTGAAAATGGCGGCCGATATAAGGAAAAAGCTTTTGGCGGGAGGAAAAAGTTACAGCGACAGCGTTGAGCTGATCAGAGAGGACAGGGAAAGGTGAAAATCTTTGTCGTAGACGCCAGCGTCGCCGTAAAGTGGTATATCCCGGAACCTCACTGGGAGGCGGCTGTTGAGCTTTTGGAGAGAGCGGGTAAAGGCGAATGCCGTTTGTGGGCGCCGGAATTGATTTTTGCGGAAATAGGGAATGTCCTCTGGAAAAAGTGCACGCGCGGCGAGATCGACACGGAAGACGCACGCAGGATATTGGCGGCGATAACTCAAAAATTCCCTGCAAGGGTCGCTGAGATCCAGCCTCTTCTTCCTGCCGCTTTTGAGATCGCTAATGGCTACAGGCGTTCTTTATACGACAGCCTCTACATCGCCCTGGCCGTGGCCAAAAATGCGGTGTTTATTACGGTAGATAAAAAGCTGGCCAACGCTTTGTTACCCATTTCCCTGGGGCCGTATGTCCGGCTTTTGCAGGATAATGGACTATTATAGAGCGATAATATCAGTTATAATTTCCTGGGTGATCATAGCAGTTTGCACCAGCAGCGGCTTGAAAAGACGTTGTAGGAAAAGGGGTATTGGAATGCAGATTTATCAGGTTGAAAGAAATGATTTTTGCCCCTGCGGCAGCGGGCGCAAGTACAAGAAATGCTGCCTTCCGGCTGTAGAGGAAGCCACGCGGGCTGTCGGCCGCGAAGTAGGTCAGGGCCTTACTGCTCACGGCCAAGAGGTTTTGGCTACTGTTGGATTTATCTGCGGCTTAAAATGGAGCGAAGAGACAAAACCCCTTGAACTCTCACGAGTGGGACGGCTTCTGAAAGAAGCCTGGGAAGAAGAGGATAATGCTTCGGAAAAAGCTTTTGGAGATTTTCTGGAAAACATCAGAAATAATTATATACGCCTGCTGCAGGAAAAGCCGCGGTTACGCATGACGCGCATCCCTCCCGACATCCTCCTTGAAATCGAAGCCCATCAGGAATCGGAGGAAGAACTAAAGGAGTGTTTGGCGCAAGTCGTAGCGGAAATGGTTAATGACGATGATTTTATAAGCGGTTGCATCATCGACATAGCCTATTCGCTGCACTACGACAGTTATACGGACGAGGAAATGAAAACCCTCCTTTCCGGTTTAGGCATGATTATTAACAAAGATACCCGTGAGGGATTTATCGAGGCTATCATGAGCGTCACTATGGAAGAATTTGATGCAACTATGGAGAAAATAAAGGCCCTGCAGGATTCTACCAGCGAAGAAGATCCGGAGTTTATAAAGAAACTGATGGAGATTTTAGAAGATCATATAGCCTTTGGCGATTATTTTTACACCAAACTCCTCAGGGGTTCCATAACGGCCATGGAGGCCATTATAAAAAAAGAGATAAAGTTAAACGTTCCTTTTTATGCTCTGGCCCGCGGTGTCTATACTCTAAAAAAGATTCCTGGCCTGTTTGAAAACGATTGGATAGCAGAGTGCCTGTGGGAAGAGAATGAGGCCGAACACTTTTTGCCCGCTATTTACCAGGTATTAGAAGAAAACAGGGCGAGTTTAAAAGATGAAGCCCTAGCGGAATCTCTAGAAAAATTCATCTTTGCTTCGCAGGTTGGCGTGGTCATAAATAATCCGGAATTAATCGAAAAACTTTATCATCTGTGCGTGTATAATTTCCTCAAGAATCCCCTTGAAACAGCTCCGGATACAGGCGGGGTATTTACCAGTATTGAAGATTTGTACCAGGAAGAAAAGGTTATCCGCTACGCGGAAGCCCTAAAAGCGAGGGGATTAGAAAAGGAAGCGGATTACGTGTTGGCCCAGTTTAGGACTTATTTATAATCAGGCAGGACCCTTGTACAGGGGTGAGGACAAGCGGGTGAGTCTCAAGCCTTTTATCCAGTTGCAAGGAAAAACAGCCCAGGAACGCCGGGCTGAGTGGCGCCAGTGGAAAAAGCTGGGGTACCGGGTGGCTGAACCCGACGGAATTACCATCTTCCATGAAAAAGAGGCTATCCGTCGGCTGGTGCTGGAAGCTTTTAAAAACATCGACGCGGACGTTTTTCTTTTTGGCTCTCAAGTAAGTGGCGCTGCCGATCCTTACTCTGATTATGATGTAGGGTATAATACCAATATGCCTGTACAGGGATCTATTCTAGCAACTTTAAAACATGAATTAGAAGAATTGCCTATACCTGGGAAGCAAAATATGCAAGCTCAGAGGCTAAACCAGGTGAGTTCCACCATTGAAGCCCAGCAAAATAAAGAAGAAGAAAAGCTAAATCAAGTCATGGAGGAATACAGGCAGTTTCTGGCCCAGCCGCGTAGCGTAAAACAGTTAAATGCCGAGCTGGAAGCAAAAGTCCAGTTGTTGACAGATTTCAAAACAAATCTGAGCAAAACCCAGGTGGAGCTGGAAGGCACACGCCGTGCCCTGGAAGCTGCAGAAAAGGAGTTGGCAGAAACGCCTACCACTTTGAAGACCGTAAAGGTGGTAGGTGATGATCCGTTACTGTTGAATATAACTGAAAGTAAAACCGGCCGTCCGTCTCAAGAAGTAGCCGGTCTTAAGCTGGAAGATGAAGAACCCAATCCAATTTATCTCTCTTTGGCGACGCAGGCCAATACATATAGGATGCAGGTAGCCCAATTACAGGAAAAAATTGCTTCGCTGCAGGAACAAATCAGAAAAACGGAAAAGGAGTTACAAGAACTGCATGGCGAATTGGCCGAAAAACAATTGATAGATGATAAGTACCAGGTTCAAATCAAAAACTTGCAGGAAAATTATCGTTCCCTAATGGTTCGCAGTGAAGATGCACGTGTAGCCGGTTCTTTGGATACCAGCGTCCAAACACGTTTAATTGCTCCCGCGGTCGCACCCACAAGTCCTGTAAAGCCGAGAAAATTGTTGAATACAGCAATAGCCGTAGTATTGGGCCTTATGGTAGGAGTTTTTACCGCCTTTTTCTTGGAAGCGTGGAATGCACCGGTCTACAGGAAAGGGGAAATTGTTGAATAAAGCCGCCCGTGTGATGGTAGATACTGAGAATTGCTTTAGTGTAAGGATATTTACTTTGCAGGGCATGACCGATAAGCTCAGGTTATTAAAGTATATAAATCTTCCCCGCATCAATCTTTATCGATGCGGCGATTTATATGATTATTTTTACGGGCCTATGGTGCCGTCCATGGGTTATTTAAAAGTATTCGACCTGCTTTATTATGACCCCGGCTTTATTTTGATGTATCCCCAGGCCGGAGACCCTTTTCACATACCACCCTTTCATGACCTCCCCAAGCTCGCCAGGATTTTTAAAGAGGCCGAGGAATGGGCTAACATCCTAGACGTTGGCGATGTTGGAGCGTTGAACGATAAAGTTGTGTCGGGAGAAATCAATGAAATAATCCTGGTAAATGAAGGCCTGCATGAAAAAAAGATTGCCAATATCGCCGACATGATATACGCGGGCAAAGATAAAATAAAAATTGTGCTTATTGCCGGCCCGTCTTCTTCAGGTAAGACTACTTTTGCCAGGAGGTTGTCAATACAGCTAAGAGTTTTAGGATTAAAACCTTACCCGCTGTCTTTGGACGATTACTTTGTCGACAGGGAACATACGCCAAAAGATGAAAGCGGGAATTACGATTTTGAGTCTATCAGGGCGCTGCACCTGGAGCTCTTTAACCAGCACCTTGCGGCCCTTTTAAATGGCGAAGAAGTAGAAATACCGCGGTTTAATTTTCGCACGGGATTGAGGGAATGGATCGGCAGGAAATATAAAATGGAAAAGGATGCCGTACTTGTGATTGAAGGCATTCACGGGCTAAATGAAATTTTGACTTCATCCGTGCCGCGCGAAAACAAATATAAAATCTATATCAGCGCCCTGACCCAGTTAAATATAGATAACCATAACCGCATACCCACTACTGACAGCAGGCTGATGAGGAGAATTGTTAGGGATTACCTGTACCGGGGCCGTGATGCCGCAACAACCATCCTTACCTGGCCGCAGGTCAGGGCAGGGGAAGAGAAAAATATTTTTCCTTACCAGGAAGAAGCCGACATTATGTTTAATTCTGCCCTGGTATATGAAATGTGTATTTTAAAGAAATATGCTGCACCTCTCCTGAGGGAGATACCCGTGAGCAGCCCGGCCTATCTGGAGGCTAAAAGGTTATTGACTTTTTTAAGTTATTTCCTGGAAGCCGAAGAAAATGCGATACCTAACAACTCAATTATAAGGGAGTTTATCGGTGGAAGCTGTTTTGAGTAACGTAAGGGGCTTTGTGCGTAACGGTTCATTGCACGGCCGGTAAAGTTCACCCCCTTGGTGCCGATATATTGGGATGAGGATATTTTATGGGGTGAATTAGGTGCGCATCACCAACCGCATGCTCGGGCAGAACGTCATCCGCAACATCAACCGCAACCTGGAGATCATGTCCCGCACCCAGGAACAGATGGCTTCCGGTAAGAGGGTTAACCGCCCCTCCGATGATCCCATCGTCGTCGCCCGGGTACTGGCCTTTAAAACCGCTATCGCCGCCAATGAGCAGTATAAAAAGAATATGGAAGACGCCAGGGGGTGGCTTGATGCCTCGGAAAGGGCTCTGGACATGGCCACTTCGACCCTTCAGCGCGCCCGTGAGCTGGCCGTCTATGGTGCCAACGGGACCATGCCGGAAGAATCCATGAAAGCCCTGGCAGAAGAAGTAGATCAGCTCATCGGTGAGATGGTGCAGATAGCCAACACTTCCTACGGTGGTCGTTTCCTTTTCGGCGGTAGCGTGACAACGGAGGCACCCTTTGATAGCGCGGGCAGTTATAAGGGGAATACTGACGCCCTTGAGTGGGAAGTTGCCCCCCAGGTGGTGTTGACGGTAAATGAAAACGGTGCGGCAGTCTTCAAGCAAAACGGCAACGATGTCTTCCAGTTGCTGGCAGATTTACGCGATTACCTGAAGGCTAACGATAATAATGCCGTCTCCGATACCCTCGACCGCTTCGACAGGGCCATCGACCACATCCTGGACATCCGCGCCGTCCTGGGTGCCAAAAGCAACCGCCTGGAGATGGCCACTGCGCGCCTGGATGATACCCAGATCAACCTTACCAAAACCATGTCCAAGCTGGCAGATATCGACCTGGCCGAAACCGTTATGAATTATAAAAACCAGGAAAACGTCTACCTGGCTTCCCTGGCCACAGGCGCCATGGTCCTGCAGCCAAGCTTGATTGATTACCTGCGGTAAAACCTGCCTTTAGCCCTTGCTTTTAGTCGCGTAAAACGGGAAGGAGAACCGGCGTTGAATTATAGACGAAGGACCGGTCTTATATTGCTGCTGGCAGCGGTAGCAATATTTTTTTCCTGCGGGAGGGCCATGGCTGCCGCAGCACCACAGATAACCGCTATTTCCCCGGCCAACGGACCTATTACTGGCGGCACCTGGATTAGCGTCAGCGGATCCGATTTTGCCGTTGGCGCTTATGTTTATTTCGGCTCCAACCCGGCTGCGGAAGTAATTTTTCGCAGCTCAAGCAAACTCGATGTTAAGACCCCTTCCAGTCCAACCTCCGGCCCGGTAGATGTCAAGGTAGTCAATCCTGACGGCCAGGAAAATATAAAAGTGGCAGGTTTTCGCTACGACCCGGTTATAACCGAAGTAACAACAGCGGAAGGCCGCACAGGCAGTACCGTCGGCGGCCAGGCAGTTACCGTCAAGGGCAGCGGTTTTCAAAATAACCTGGCCCTTTACATTGGTAACAACCAGGCAACGGAAGTGACTGTTTCTTCCGACGGCACAACCATCACCGCCCTGACGCCGCCGGGAACGGTGGGGAAAGTAGCAGTTAAAGTGGTCAATCCTGACGGCGGTACCGGGATTTTACCGGAAACCGACGAGAAAACCTTCGCCTACCGCTTGAGCCAGCCGGCCGTCACCAGTGTTTCTCCCGGCAGGGGCACCTGGATGGGCGGTACGGAGGTAATTATCCGGGGCCAGGAATTAAGCCCGGCAGGTGTTGTCCGTTTTGGCGGCACACCGGCTGTTGTTAAACAGGCCAACGGCATTACAGAGCTGGTGGTGGTGACGCCTCGCGGTTCGGTGGGCATCCAGGATGTCACTGTTACCAATCCCGACGGCCAGACAAGTGCCGTTACCGGCGATACAAAATTCGAATTTATCATCACCCCGGTTGTTGACGCAATTACACCAAACTACGGCAGCCCCCTGGGGGGGACGGAAGTAACCATTACCGGCAGCAATTTCCCGCCGGCAGGGCAGGTCGGCGTTACCTTCGGAGGCATAGAGGCCACGGTAACCGAGGTGGCTGATGGATATATTAAAGTGACCACCCCCGCCGGCGCCCCGGGTGCGGTGGATGTAGTGGTATATGACACGGCGGATATAGATAAGGCTTACAGGGTATTCCAGGGTTTTACCTATGTGACGGAAACGAGCAGCCCGGTTATTACCGGCATCACTCCCAGCGCGGGCAGTAAAGACGGGGGTACGGCGGTTACCATTACCGGCAGCGACTTTCGCGCCGGCGTTGACGTCCCCCTGAAGGTTAAGTTCGGCAATATCTATGCGGAACAGGTGACGGTAAAAAGTACTACCGAACTTCTGGTTATTGCCCCTCCCAGCCCGGTAACCGGGCCCGTAGATGTTACGGTAGAGAACCCTGATGGAGGAAAGTTCACCCAGCCCGACGGGTTTACCTACCTGGCGCCGGAACGGGTGCTGCTGATAACCAGCATAACGCCGAACCAGGGTTCCATGGAAGGTAATACACCGGTTATCGTTAACGGAGCCAACTTTATCGATCCCGCCGATCCTGCCGTCGAAAGCATTGAGCTCACTATTGGCGGCAACGCGGTAAAAAGTCTGACCTGGGACCCGGAAAACAAAGCGTATCAAGCCGTTACTCCTCCAGGCTATGGTACCCAGGACGTTATTTTAATAATCAAACGCTGGCAGGACGCCAATTTAATAACAGAAAAGGCTGTTTTGCCCGGCGGCTTTACCTATAAGGTGCCGGAAAGCCACCCGCGTATTACTAAAGTAGAACCTGCCGGGGGCCCCCTGTCGGGCGGCACCTTGATTACCATTTACGGCAGTGATTTCCGGGCGCCGCAGGCAGGGGAAACGGTCCAGGTTTATATCGGCAATCTGCCGGCCACCAATGTCCAGGTGATCGATAATACCCGGATTACCGCTGTCACACCGGCATCACCGGCAACGGGCATCAGAAATGTTACCGTAATCAACCCGGATTTAGCCACAGCGGTTTTACTCAACGGCTTTACCTACGTCGCTAACGCCATGACGATTGTCAGCGTTACCCCCGACAGGGGGCCGGTAGACAGACCGACTTTGATTACTATTACCGGCGCCAACTTCAATCAGGATAAGGACGAGCTGGGCAATATTAACATAGTGGTAGAAATAGGTACCCAGGAAGAAGGCTTTTTACCTGCTACCAATATCAACGTCAGCCAGGACGGCTCTACCATCACGGCAGAGACGCCCATTGCCACCGCCGGCACCAAGGACGTGGTGGTGCGCAACCGTTTTGGCAGCGCCACCCTGCCCCAATCCTTTACTTATTATGTGCCGCCCAGCACGCCGGTGATAGCAGGAATAAATCCATCCCTGGGGCCGACCACCGGGGGCACGCCCATCACCATCTATGGCGATAGATTCCAGGCGAAGGCTACCGTTACTATCGGCGGGCAGGCGGCAACCGGGGTAGAGGTAGTCAGTCCTATGGAAATTCGCGCTCTGGCGCCACCAGGCCTGCCCGGGAAACAAGATGTTGTTGTCACCAACCCCGACGGCGGCGTGGCCGTACTGCCCGGGGGATTTACTTACATCAGCCACCCGGTGCTGGACGGCGTCTCACCCGGCCGCGGCAGTGTCGCCGGCGGCACCATTGTCACCCTGCACGGCGCCGATTTTTATCCCGGCATGCAGGTGTATTTCGGCAGCATCACCGAAGTAGTTTACGGTACGGTAAGCGGCGGTGTGTTCCAGCAGGTACCGGAGGCGGACGTCCAGGTTATCGACCAACAAACGGCAAAGGTCCGCCTCCCGGCATGGCCGGAGGGCGTCGATCCGCAAGACGGCTTAAAGGTAGACATAGCAGTAGTTAACAGCGATGCCAGTTTGAGCAGCGACGGCGGGAGCTTTATAGCCGGGGATATCTTCACTTACTTCCAGCCCTTAACCTCCCCCCGGGTGGACCAGGTTACGCCCAATTTTGGTCCTGCCCAGGGCGGCAACGAAGTCCTGCTTACAGGCAGCGGTTTCCAGCCGGATGTAAAAGTCTATTTCGGCTGGGAAGAAGCCCGGGTCCTGGAGGTGACTCCCAATCAGGTCCGGGTCATCGCCCCGGCCAACGCCCCGGGCTTATACGATGTCACGGTAGTCAATGTTTACGATACAGGTATTTTTATCAAAGAAGATGCCTACGAATACCGCCAGCCCCTGACCTCACCCAGGATTACCGGAGTTTTTCCATCCCAGGGGCCGGCCCAGGGCGGGACCCTTTTGACCATCAGCGGGGAATATTTCTGGCCGGGAGTGCGGGTGTTTGTCGGGACTAACGAAGCCTTCCTTTATGTAAATAACGAAGGGCAGATAGTACCAAAAGAGATGGGGACACAAATTATTAGTCCCCTGGTGGCTTCCGGCGGCAAGGCCATTTATGTCCACACCCCTGAAGGACCGAAAGCAGGGGATAACTACCTTGTCGGGCCAGTAGACGTAACTATTGTCAATCCCGACGGGGGTAGCGCTACCCTGCGGGGCGGGTTTACCTACAAACTCCCCGATAGCCAGCCGGTCATAACCGGCGTCAGCCCGGCAGCAGGGACGACTAAGGGAGGCACCCCGGTGACCATCAGCGGCAGCGATTTCCGGGAGGGCCTGCAGGTATATTTTGGGGGTGCCGTCGCTACTGTCAAAAAGATTACCGCCGGCACCATCGAGGTGGTGACACCGGCCCATGATCCCGGCGCCGTGGACGTGACGGTGGTCAACAAGGACGGCGGCGTGGCCGTGGCTTACAGGGCTTTTGAGTACCTTGTACCGGGCAGTGAGCCGGTGATAAAAAGCGTAGAACCCCAGGCCGGCAGCGTCCTGGGCGGCACGGCGGTGACCATCAGGGGCGAGGATTTTCGTAACGGGGTCAGAGTCTTCTTTGGCGGCGTTGAAGCTGCCAGCGTTATGCGGGTTGATTACCAGACCATTACGGCCGTCACCCCGCCTTCCGCCGCCGGGACTGTGGACGTTACGGTGGTCAATCCCGATGCCGGTTCATATACCCTGCGTCAGGCCTTTACCTACCAGAGTTCGGTACCCCGGATCGATGCCGTGGTGCCGGAGCGCGGCCCGAGGGAAGGCGGCATTAGAGTAGTCATCCGCGGCGCCGATTTTATAGCGCCGGTGCAGGTCTATTTTGGCACGGTAGCGGCGGCAGATGCCGTGGTAAGCGAAGGCGGCAGCATGATTGCGGCGACCCTGCCGCCGGCGGCCCAGGGGCGGCTGGGTTCAGTAGATGTCAGGGTCGTAAACGGCGACGGCGCCGAGGTAGTGCTGCCGGAAGCCTTTACTTATGTAGTTCCAGACAGCCGGCCGGTCATTACCGGCATTGAACCTGCCAGCGGCAGCACCCTGGGCGGCAACTGGGTCACTATTACCGGCGAGGACTTCCGCGAGGACCCGGAAGTTTTCATCGGCGGCCAGCCGGCCCTGGAGGTAAAGCTTGTTGACGGGCAGACCCTGCGGGTGAAAACGCCGCCTCACAGCGAAGGACCCAAAGATGTTACCGTAACCAATTATGACGGCGGTACTGCTACCCTGGCGGCGGCTTATACCTACAAAGTGCCGGAAAGCCAGCCGGTGATTAAAAAGGTGGAGCCCAACCGGGGGCCTCAGATGGGCGGCACGGCCATCACCGTTACCGGCCTGGATTTCCGCGAGGGATTAAAGCTTTATATCGGCGGGGCGCCGGCCCAGGAAGTACGCCTGGTGGACTACAAAACCATCACGGCGGTGACCCCGCCCGGGACCGAAGGACCGGCCGACGTGACGGTTGTCAATCCCGATGCAGGCACCTATACCCTGCCGAAAGGCTTTACCTATTATCACGTGGAAGCCCCGGTTATTGACTCCATTACCCCCAGCGAAGGGCCGGCCACCGGCGGGACGGTCATTAGCATCAGCGGGAGCAAGTTCGCCCGGGGGGCCACCGTCCTCATCGGCGGTACTGCGGCCCTGGTTGTTGAATGGGTGAGCGATACCCTGATTAAAGCCACCACCCCTCCTGGAAACGCCGGGTGGCAGGAGGTGCGGGTGGTTAATTCCGACGGGGGCTGGGGTGCCCTGGAGCAGGGCTTTCGCTACCTCAAACCCAGGGGGGTGCCGGACGCGCCCTCGGGGTTCAGGGCCAGGGAGGTTGACGGCGGGAAGACCATAAAACTGACCTGGAGCGAGGTGGAATTTGCCGACTACTATGAGATCTGGGCCAGCAAGACACCAGGCGGCCCCTATGAATTTTTAACCCGCACCAGGGAGACGACCTTTTATAGCGAGGCCCTGCCGGAGGAAGCCGGCTATTTCTTCCGGGTGAGGGCGGTCAATGAGCTCGGCTATTCGGATTTTACCGAAGAAGAGTACGCCGAGGCTGAGGAAGAAGATGATGCCGACGAAGAAAATGATGGCGAACAATCGTACCCCGGAGAGGTAGACAGCGTAAAAATTATTACCGGCCGGGGCACCGTGGAAGCCACTTTAAACCGGGAGGGGCTTTTATCCCGGGACTACCGGCTGGACCTGGCTGCTGACGGGTCAAGGAACAGCCGGCTGTACATCGTCAGGGTAGCTGCCGCGGTGGCCGGGGAGGCCAGGGGCAGTTTGAGCATTAACACCGGGGAGATTAGCATGGCTTTGCCGGGTACGGCCCTCACTGAGGTCTACCGGAGCACCCTGGCAGGCTCCGATGAACAGGATGCTTGGGTGGAAATTATCCTGGAGGACAAGGGTCAGGGAGAAGCCGAAGCCCTCCTGAAAGGATTGCCGCCGGGAGCGCGGGTTGTGTCCCGCGTCTGGAGCATCAAGCTCCAGGGGCGGGTCGGGCGCCACCTTTATCCTCTGCTTTATTTCCCGGCGGGAACCCTTCTCTCCTTTACGTTACTGCCGGCGGCAGCCGGCAAACCCGTCATGTATTTCTGTACTCCCTATAACGTCAACTGGCAGCCCGTGAGCACTTTGTATGCGCCGCGCGTTGCCCGGCTGCATTTACCGGGGAAATATGCCCTGGTTGATTTGGGGGAGTAAACGATGCCATACCATAAATATCTTGCCGCAGTCCTATGCCTGCTGATATTGTTTGCCGCCGCCGTGCCGGCGGCCGCGGCCCAGGAAATAACCGGGGCAGGTTCCCAGGGGACATATTTAACGGGACAGGGCTCAGATGTAACGGCGGAATTGGTTACCGGCCAGACCTTTCGCGGCCTACCCTACCCGCAAAAGCGGCTGGCGGCGGTGCGCTTTACCGATACCCGGGGCCACTGGGCCTTTTTGCCCATTTTACGCCTGGCGGCCCAGGGCATTGTCCACGGCCGCGGCGGCGGGCTGTTTGCCCCCGAGGCGGCGGTGACCCGCGCGGAGGCTCTGATACTGCTGGCGCGGGCGGCGGGGTGGGAAGGTTCGGCCGCCACGGCGGCAGGTCAGGCAGTTGCCGCCGTGGTCCCGGCCGCGACCTGGAACCTGTTAACGGACCGGGAAAAGGCCTTTACGGCGGAAGAATGGCAGCAGCCGGCCCCACGCCAGGAGGTGGCGGCCTGGGTGGGACGGGCCCTGGGCGTGAGCCCGGCAGCATCTGGATTATATCCCTGCCTGGGCGCCTTTAGCGACGGGGATGAAGTCGACGATGAGCTAGCTCCCATGGTGGAAGCCGTCCTGCAGCGGGGCCTGATGACGGGTGTACGGGCAGGTGCCTTTGCCCCCCGGCAGGCAATGACCAGGGGGGAAATGGCAGCCCTCCTGGACCGCCTCGACAACGAGCTGGCTGCCGGCAGGGGTTCCCGGCGGGTAGAAGGCCAGGTAATGGACCGGGTGGAAACCTGGTCGGGCAACGGGGAGAAGATCATCACCCTGCGGGTAGCTACCTTTGCCGGCCCCGTCATCAACCTGGAGATCAAAAAAGATGCCGGCGGGAACTCCCTGTCAGATTTTATACTCTATAAAGCCGGACGTTTAACCCTGGGGCAAGAGCTGTCCGGGGGCGAGGCCGTCCGGCTCATCCTCCAGGGGGAATACGTCCTCCTGGCGGAAAGCACTGCCATGGCCGGGTCCCTGCGGGGTATGGTCCTGGCAGCCGGGGAAAAAGAACTGCTCCTGGTGGACGACCAGGGCCGGCAGTACCGCTATGCCGTCAGCCCCCACCTGGCGGTAGAAAGCAGGGGGTACAGCAGCGACCTCCCCCTGCCGGGCCAGGTAGTCAGCCTCACGGTCCAGGACGGCACCGTTACCCGGATAGTCCCCCTGGATGGAACAGGTACACCGGCATACATCCCGGGCGACACCAGGGTTGTTACCGGTTACGTGCGGGAAGCAGAGGCCGGTGCGATAGTAATAGTCGATGCGACCGGAAACGAAGAAACGTTCAAAATAACGGGGTCTACGACCATTAGCCGGGCCGGGCGCGCGATAATGCTCGCCGACCTGAAGACCGGTGACCCGGTCAAAGTGCAGGTTGATGCCGCCGGGCAGGCTCTTGGGATCCAGGTAGGGAACAGTACCGGCCGTCTGGGTAAGATATTGAAAGGAAAACTGGACCGGATAAATTCCTTTGACAACAAGATTGTCCTCCGGGATACCAGTGAGTTTTACTACGGTGCCTGGCTGCCCGGTGAGCCCCTACGGGTGGTGAGCCTGACCCGGGAAGCGGCAGCTTCCCTGGCCGGGACTTCCCGCGACCTGCTGGTACCCTACGGCCCCTATACCGGTGAAGTGATTGTAGTCCTGGCGGGAGGTCCCCAGGGTGAGGTTGGCGTTAAGGCCGTAAAGGTGGATGCTTCTACCAGGTTATTGGAAGGCTATCTGGATTATCTTTCCCTGGGGGGCAGGGAAATGCTGCTGGCCGGTGCCGTAGACCCTGTTGCCTTTACCCGGGAGAGTATAATCATTAAAAACGGCCGGCAGGTTGAGGCAGCCGACTTGGAGCTTGGCGATTACCTGTTTACGGTAGCGGCAGCGGTTCCCGGCGGTCGCCAGGCAGTGCTGATCTTCAGTGAAGATATTTTACCTTCCTCCTGGCGGCTCTACCGTGGGCGGGTAGAAGCCGTATCCAAAGAGGGCTTTGAGCTGGAAGACGTGGAAGAGATGGGCGGCCAGGACGACCGGCTTTACGACTGGGAAGAAACCGAGGATTACAGCATGGAGTTCCAGCTGGACTGGGAACCGGTTATCATGGACGAAAGCGGGACTTTGAGCCTGGACGAGTTTGTTGAGGCCCGATTTACCGGGAAGTATGATGGCTACCAGGCCTATACCCTGGTCCGGGAAGAAGAGGCCCGGGGTCTCCTGGTCCTGCCCCGGAGTGCCGTAGGCCCCACCATGACCAGCCTGGGCCGCCTGCAGGAAATAGACCCGGATAATGGAACTTTGACCTTGACGGCCGTCCGGGATTGGAGCCCGGGCTACAGCCAGTGGCAGGATCGTGATTATTCCCTGGAGCTGGATGCCCGGACGGCCCTGGTAGTGAAGGGGAGGGCCATGGCGGCCCTGGAAGACTTGCTCCCCGGCGATAACGTCTATGTCATCCACGACCAGAAGCAGGCCCTGGTGGTAGTGGCAATGGATTAGGTATGGAAATAGCCGTCTATGCGTCCGGCGACTTCCTGGGAAAAAGAAGGTACCAGCCGTAATATTTTCAGGTGAGGGTAGAGGTGGTTGGTGTGGTTGAAAACCGGCTGAGGGACAAATTTTGCTGGCTCATCTTTTGGGGTGCATTCTTCACTATATATTTACTGCATGCCCTCCCGGCCGCTGCCGTCGATTTTTACCGTTTCCAGGGCGGCATCAAGAACGAAAAGGAATATGCCGAAGTCCTTTACCTTACCGGCGAGCCGGTACTCCTGAAGGGTACGGTGCAGGAAAATACCAGCCCGGCCAGGAACGGTAAAATCACCAGCAGGGTTACCTTTAAACTGGAAAACAAAGAAAAGGGCATCAAGCTGAACCGGAGCTTGAACTTTGCTACGGAAGTAGAAAAAAATGGAAGGCAGGAAGTAAACACTACCACCCTGGAACGCTTCAACGAAACAATCACTGTGGGAAAGGACAGGTACACCCTGCATGACTTTCAATTCTCCCGGTCAGAGCTTTTGGACCACCAGCCGGCGGTTGATTATAAAAGCGGCAACTGGACGGCCCGGAAAGTCTACAGCCTTAATAACGACCAGGCCAGGGTGACTGTGGAAACCTGGGGGCAAACAGTAGGTTACAGCCATGCCTGGGGAAGCACCGAGACCAGCCAGGAAGAAGGCACGGTGTTTTTCAGCGGCAAGGTGGCTCTGGATAAGGAAACCCTTGTTTCCACTACGTGGAGCAGCAGTTTCCACCAGGACCTTTCTTACCGGCGCACCCGCTACCTGGAATACCAGGCCAACGAGCCCCTGGCCATCAGCTTTGCGGGGGGCTACGTCGAGAATACCCGGACCACCGAAACCCTGCATTACCGGGGCAGTTTTCCCGACCTGGAGAACGGCGTACTGGCCAGCAGCCGCTGGCTGAAGAAAGAGGGCAGTTACGAATTAAATGGCCTTGCCGGCAAAAACTGGTTGTGGGTGGCGGACCTGGCCGACATCCGCGGCCACTGGGCCGAGGCGGATATTCGCCAGATCTACGGTTTAGGCGCCTTTGAGGAAGAAGGGGATTATTTCCGGCCGTCGCTGCCCTTCTTCCGCGGCCAGTTTGCCCGGGCCCTGGTCGCAGTGCTGGACCTGCCCCTGCCGGACGAAGATTCGGGAGCAGCCCGGCTGCCGGGTGCCAGGGGGTTGACCACCGGCCGCATCCTGACGGGTCAGGGCGGCACGACTTACACCCGGCCGAACCTTACGGGCCGGGCCGGGCAATCGTCCCTGTTAGCCGGCAGGCTGGGCCAGGCCGCCCAGCCCCAGGAAAAACCCCTCTTTGCCGATGTCGCCACGACTGATCCGGCCTATAAGTATTACAAAGCCGTCTATGAAGCCGGAGTAATGACCGGTACGGGGCCGGGCCTTTTTGGCCCTACCGAGCCCCTGACCAGGGCCGAAGCCCTGGTCATCCTGGTACGGGCCCTGGGCCTGGAAGGCCTGGCGCCGGCAGGCTATGTGCGGACTCCCTTCCAGGATGACTGGGATATACCTGCCTGGGCACGAGCTGCCGTCTACGTGGCCAGTAAAATCGGCCTGATCCAGGGTGACGAGTACGGCTTCCTGAAGCCCAACGAAACCCTTACCCGGGCCGAAGCGGCAGTATTTCTCAACCGTTTTATCCACTATCTCCAGGAGGAAATGACCGCCGATTACCGGGAGCGGGTGCTGAATTTTAACTAGTGAAAGGCGGGTTTACCTGTGAGGGTACAGACGTCACGTTTTGGGGTAGTAGAGATCGATCCGGCGGAAGTGTTGACCTTTCCTAACGGCATCCCGGCCTTTGAACACCTGAGAGAGTTTTTCTTTCACCCCATCCCGGAAAACCCGGCCTTTACCTGGCTCCAGGCCGTAAGGGATCCGGAAGTAGCCTTCCTGCTGGTCGACCCCTTTCTCTTTTTCCCCGGCTATGAAGTGGAGATCCCGGATGGCCTGCAGAGAGAGCTGGAGATTAAAGCCGCTGCCGACGTCCTGGTCCTGGCCGTAGTGACCGTCCCCAACGGCGACGTCCGGCGCATGACGGCCAACCTGGTGGCTCCAATGATCATCAACAGGGCCGCCCGCCTGGGCCGGCAGTTTGTCATGGAGGGCACCAGATATACCACCCGGCACCCTCTGTTCCGGTGAGCTGCGGCCAGGTAACGTTGCCGGGAAGGCAAGACGGAACAAAGCAGGTGCTGTGGCGGGCGCGCCGGTGGAAAGGAGTTCGTCTTTTAAGGGAAATAATAAAGACGGGGGCCGGGAGCCATTATCCCTGACTGGCCCCGGCGAAGGAGCGGGTAAGCCGTGCTTGTCTTGACCCGGCGGGTTAACGAAACCATCGTTATCGACAACAGGATCAAAATAACCGTTGTTGGCATTGAAGACGATAAAATCCGCATCGGCATCGACGCCCCGCCGGAGGTGCCCATTGTCCGCGAGGAGCTGCTTGCTGCCGTCCGCGATGAGAATAAAGCCGCCGCCAGGATGCCGGCCATAGCGATCGGGGAGCTGCCCATGAAAACAAAGCCGGGTGAGCAGCAGTAACATTGAGAACCAACCTTTTGTATGATATGATCAATTCAGCAAATTGGTGTAAAGCGGCAGTCATGTCAACTACGTAATGACGGCAGGTGAAACTGAAATGAGCCGACAGGATAACCATAACCTGCTCAAAGAGGCCTGTACCCGGTACGCCGTCGCCGATGCCCGCCCTCTCCCGCCCGGCAAAATGACCTTTGAACAATTCCTTACCTGGGCCGATGAAGACACCCTGGCCGAATGGGTAGAGGGAGAGGTCGTCCTGATGACGCCGGCATCACTGAACCACCAAAGGTTGGCGGGCTTTCTTTATATGCTTATCAGGGAATTTGTCATCCAACATGATTTGGGGGAAGTGCTTTTTGCACCTTTCTTAGTACGCCTGCCGGACCCATTAAAAAGTGCACGTGAACCTGACTTAATCTTTGTAGCCAGGGAGCGCCTGCACTTGCTTAAGCCTGCTTACCTGAACGGGGCGCCTGATTTAATAATCGAGATAACCTCACCGGAAAGCCTTGAACGCGACCGGAACATTAAATTTAAGGAATACGAACAAGCAGGCGTGAAAGAATACTGGCTTATTCACCCCGATACTCGCCAGGCCGAGTTTTTCCAGCTCCAGGATGGCCGGTATCAACAGATACGGCCGGATGAAGACGGGATTTATACCTCCCGGGTGCTGCCGGGTTTGAGGCTTAACTTAAACAAATTGTGGGAAGAGGTACAGTGACCAGTGTTCGTGACCCTGTTCACTTCTCCCTGCTACAAACGGGGGTATTTTTGTGTCTATCGGAAATCCCAGGGTCATTATTGCCGGCCCTCTAATGCTGTTAAAAGCATTTTAGACGAAGTTAAAGGGTCATAATCTTGAAAGAAAATCTTACTTTAACCCCTCCAGCCTGGCGGTAAAATGTCGATATAATGTCATGGAAAGTAAATAGAAGTGAAGAAATAATATATAAGGCACCCAAAATAACTTAATATGGATCAAAGGAAGGTATATCCCATTGCACATTTTAGTAACCGGTGCCGGCGGTTTTATCGGTTCGCATCTTACGGAGAGGTTGGTTAGAGAGGGACATAAAGTCCGGGCCTTTGTCCATTATGATGCTCGCAATACATGGGGTTGGCTGGAGGAGAGTGAAGTCAAAGACGATGTTGAAGTCTTTGCGGGTGATATCCGCGATTATGACAGCGTCAGGGCCTCCTTAAGGGGGATAGAGGTAGTATTCCACCTGGCGGCCTTAATAGGGATTCCCTATTCTTATATCACGCCGGTTGCTTACATCAGGACGAACATCGAAGGCACGTATAATATTTGCCAGGCAGCGAGGGAAGAGGGTCTGAGAAGGGTAGTTCATACTTCTACGTCCGAAGTTTACGGAACGGCCCGGTATGTCCCTATCGATGAAAACCATCCCCTACAAGCCCAGTCACCTTACGCTGCCAGCAAGATTGGCGCCGACCAGCTGGCCCTGAGTTTTTACCGGTCTTTTGATTTACCGGTAACTATAATCCGGCCCTTTAACACCTACGGGCCACGCCAGTCAGCCCGGGCCGTTATCCCTACGATTATCACCCAGCTGTTAAGTGGCCGGGAGGAGATACGGCTGGGCAATTTGGCACCGACGCGGGACTTTAATTATATTGAAGATACGGTGAGCGGCTTTATCGCAGCCGGCCTTTCCCCCCATACCGTGGGTGAAGTGGTAAATATCGGCAGCGGCCGGGAAATAAGCATCGGCGAGCTGGTTGAGCTGATAGGACAATTGATCGGGATAAAGGTGAAAGACCGGGTTGATGCGGAACGTTACCGCCCTGAAGCGAGCGAAGTAGAGCGTTTATGCTGTGATAACCGCAAAGCGAACCGGCTGGCAGGCTGGCGGCCGGAATACTCGTTGAGGGAAGGACTGGCAATAACAATCGATTGGTTTAAAAATCACCTGGCTTTATATAAAGCCGGACAATATAACGTATAAGGCGGCGCCTTTTTGATGCAGGAAATTAAGATACCGTTGGACTGGCCTAATATCAGTGAGTTAGAGCGTGACTATATCTTAAAAGTTTTAGCAAGCGGCTATGTCTCTTCGGCCGGGCCCATGGTGAGGGAATTTGAGCGAAGTTGTGCTGGGAATTTTTAGAGGAGAAATCTGTTTCCTACTTATCCTCTGAAAACGATATTTACCCATCTATCCTTAACTGTTGGAGAAAAATAGTGCTAGAAAAATTGTAATCTTTTTACTAAAGGACGTGAGTTATAGGTGGAGTGGCATGGCTTAAGCGTTTTAGTCACTGGCGCTACAGGCTCTTTTGGACGGAAATTTGTAGAAATTGTTTTAAGGGAGTATAAACCTAGGCGGTTAATCATTTTTAGTCGCGATGAGCTAAAGCAACACGAAATGCGTCAGATTTATGATGACAAGGCAGCCGGTTCCCCGATCAGGTACTTCATTGGAGACGTGCGGGACCGGGAGCGACTATACAGAGCTTTTGCTGGAGTAGATATTGTTGTACACGCCGCAGCGCTGAAACAGGTTCCCGCCTGTGAATATAACCCATTTGAAGCGGTAAAAACAAATGTTTTAGGTGCCCAGAATGTTATCGAAGCGGCTATAGACAGGGGCGTAAAGAAAGTTATAGCCATCAGTACCGATAAGGCTGTAAACCCAGTTAATCTATATGGAGCAACCAAGCTTTGTGCGGAAAAAATGTTTATTCAGGCGAATGCATATGCCGGGGCAGGTGGGACACGATTTGCGGTTTGTCGATACGGCAACGTGGTAGCCAGCAGGGGTAGTGTTATTCCGCTTTTTGCACGCCAGCGTGAAAACGGTGTGGTTACCGTCACGGACCCCCGTATGACACGCTTTTGGATCACGCTGGAACAGGGTGTACGCTTTGTTTTGCGCTGTCTAGAGCTAATGCGTGGCGGGGAGATTTTTGTGCCCAAGATCCCGAGCATGAACATCATGGATCTTGTAGAGGCAGTGGCCCCTGGGTGTCGAGTTGAGTATATCGGGATAAGGCCGGGAGAAAAATTGCACGAAGTGTTGATTTCCGAAGATGAGGCCCGCCATACTGTAGATGTGGGCGATATGTACGTAATTAAACCACTACACCCATGGTGGCAAACAGGCAACTGGTCGGAAGGCACACCCTTACCAGATGGTTTCCGTTTCTCGAGTGATAAGAATGAGTGGTGGCTTAGGGTGGAACAGCTGCAAGACTTAATCGCAACATATGGATTTGCACCAGATGTTGAAAGAACGCCTCACGGAGGCAAACTGGAATGAAAGACGGTTTACAGCAATTTGACGGAACAAAAGTAAATGATGGGAAGCTTCAAGGAGATCGCTTTCTTCCCTATGCGCGGCATTGGGTAGACGCACAAGACATAGAGGCTGTATTAGAGGTGTTATCCTCCGAGTGGTTGACTACGGGACCAATGGTGGGGCGTTTTGAGGAAGCGGTTGCAGATTTTGTAGGTGCGAGAGAAGCCGTAGCGGTGTCGAGTGGAACGGCGGCGCTTCACGCGGCAATGTACGCCCTTGGCATAGGGCCGGGAGATGAGGTTATTGTCCCTCCGATGACTTTTGCGGCTACCGCTAACTGCGTCGTTTTCCAGGGTGGGACCCCGGTGTTTGCCGATGTGAACCCGGAAACCCTGTTGCTTGATCCCGAGCAGGTCCGCGCCAAAATTACGCCACGTACCAAGGCCGTGATAGCGGTGGATTATGCGGGACAGCCGTGTGATTACGATGCTCTGCGGCAGGTATGCGATAAATATGGGCTGGCCCTGGTGGCCGACGCCTGTCATGCTTTGGGAGCCACCTATAAGGGCCGAAAGGTTGGAACACTGGCTGACCTCACAGTGTTTAGCTTCCACCCTGCAAAGCACATAACCACAGGCGAGGGGGGCATGATTGTCACCAGCGACGCCGCTATGGCGCGGCGGATGCGTATTTTCCGTAACCACGGCATAACCGCCGATCACCACCAGCGAGCAACCCGGGGCACCTGGTACTACGAAGTGGTCGACCTGGGTTATAACTACCGCATCACGGATTTTCAGTGTGCTCTTGGCATAAGCCAGTTGCGCAAACTTCCGGCCTGGCTTGCCAGGCGGCGGGAATTGGCGCGCCAGTACGACGAAGCCCTCGCCGCTATACAAGGCGTTAGCCCGCTTAAAGTACGCCCGGAAGTTTCGCATGCTTACCACCTATATGTTGTGCGTTTAGATCGCGAGTATCTCCGCGTCGAGCGCGCCGGAGTTTTCAGGGCCCTGCGAGAGCGAGGTATCGGAGTAAACGTGCATTACATCCCGGTTCACTTACACCCATTTTACCGGGAAAAATTCGGTACGGGCCCGGGCCTTTGCCCGGTGGCAGAAGCCGCGTATGAAGAAATTCTTTCACTGCCCCTATTTCCGCAGATGATTGAAGACGATGTCAATACTGTAGTTAGATGTTTGGTGGAAGTAATTAATAAACGTGCTGGAGAGAAAGTGGAATGCGAATAGTGGCCATTATCCAGGCTCGGGTAGGATCAACCCGGCTCCCTGGAAAGGTACTAATGAATATTTTAGACAAGCCAGTGCTTTGGCATGTAGTTCAAAGAACTTCCCAATCCAAGCTAGTAGAGGAAGTGGTTGTCGCTACGACCACGAACGAGGCGGATCAAGCCATCGTTTCCTTATGCCAGGCGCAAGGCTGGCTTTATTTCCGGGGCAGTGAAGGAGATGTTTTAGACCGGTATTATCAAACCGCAAAGCAATATCACGCTGATGTTATTGTGCGCATCACCTCGGATTGCCCGTTAATCGATTCCGAAGTGATCGATCAGGTTATAAAGACGTTCATAGAAGGACAACCAAAGCTGGATTACTCCAGCAATACATTGCCCCCGCGAACTTTCCCGCGCGGCTTGGATACAGAGGTTTTTTCTCTATCTACTCTTGAACGCGCGTGGAGGGAAGATGCCAACCCGGCCACGAGAGAACACGTAACTCCCTACGTTTATCGCCATCCGGAGAAATTCCAGCTTCAAGGTATAACCAATAATGTAGATTATTCGTATATGCGCTGGACGGTGGATACTCTAGAGGATTTGACTTTTGTTCGCAAGATTTTCGAGTATTTCGGGAACAATGGGTTTACCTGGCGAGATGTGCTCTATGTGCTCAATGAACATCCGGAGTGGTTAAAAATCAACAGGCACGTTCAACAGAAGGTGGTGCCGTGAGCACTGAGAACCGAACGCTAATAATTCGTGCCGACGCTAATACCCGGATTGGCACCGGCCATCTAATGCGCTGCCTGGCTCTAGCGCAAGCCTGGCAGGAGCATGGCGGGAAGGCAGTCTTTATTACTGCTTGTAACAGCTCTGCTTTGAAGCAGCGGCTTCGGAATGAAGGGTTTGACGTAGTGGAATTGCAGTGCGCGCATCCGGATCCTGCAGACCTAAAAACAACAATGAGCGTGCTGGCAGCGCATCCCGAAGCCTGGCTGGTGCTGGACGGCTATCACTTTGATTCTACCTATCAGCGACTGGTTAAAGAAGCAGGCCATCGGTTGCTGGTCATTGATGACATGGCCCATCTTGACCGTTATTATGCTGACATCGTTCTGAATCAGAACATTCATGCTCATAAACTGCATTATATCTGCGAACCTTACACCCGGCTGCTTTTGGGTACGAAGTACGTGCTGTTACGGCGAGAGTTTTGGCCATGGCGGAATTACAAGAGAGAGGTTCCCGAAGTAGCGAAAAAGGTTCTGGTGACAATGGGCGGAAGTGACCCTGATAATATCACCCTGAAGGTCATCCGGGCTCTAGCTCAGATAGATATACCCGATTTGGAAGCGGTGGTTGTCGTCGGCCCGTCCAACCTACACAGGGAGACGCTGCACCGGGCGGCCGAATCCAGCCCGCTCTCGATCAGTCTGATTGAGAATGCTGCAAATATGCCTGAACTGATGGCGTGGGCAGATATAGCTATTTCGGCAGGGGGAACTACTGTATGGGAACTCTTGTTTTTGGGTGTTCCTACACTTACTTTGCCAATCGCTAATAATCAACGGGAAATTACGAGGGTATTGAACGAGTGGGGTTTCGTGGAGAGTTTAAAGGGTTTAAATTGGTTTCAAGATGCAATCGGTATAGACGTAGGTCGCCTAATTTACGAAAGACTGCAACGCATTATTTTGGATAATGATATTCGTATTCTCCTGTCACTGCGTGGTAGACAACTAGTAGATGGGTGTGGTGTACTGCGCATTGCAAATGTTCTTTTGGGGCAAGCAGTAGAAGATATCCATCTTCGTCCGGTCTTTCCTGAGGATTGTTCTCTTTTATGGGAGTGGGCAAATGATCCTGTAGTACGTACCTGTTCTTTCTCGTCTGAGCCTATACCCTGGATTCAGCATCTCAAATGGTTCCAAAGTAGAAGGAAAGATCCTAATACCGTGCATTTTATCGCCACAAATGAGGAATCTTGCCCTATTGGGCAAGTAAGATTCGATATACATGGAACAGAAGCTGAGATTTCATTGAGTTTATGTGAATCTTTTCGGGGACGAGGCTTTGGAACCAAATTGATCCGTTTAGCTGTTGGCGAGCTTTTTCGAATCACCCCGTCTGTGGTAACTGTTCATGCCTACGTAAAACCTACAAATCAGGCATCTATTCGTGCCTTTGAAAAGGCTGGATTTAAGATACATGGTGTAGAGGTAGTCCGTGGTGGACACGTGGCGATACATCTGAGTTTAGCAATAGACAATAATGTTACGCATTAAACATGCATTGTCAATAACTTAGGGGAGATATTTTTTGAAATCCTACATTGAGATTAATAGCCGAAAGATTGGTACTGATCATCCGGTATATATTGTGGCGGAGATATCTGCCAACCACAACCAAAAATTCGATCAGGCTGTCGAACTCATCAAAGCTGCTAAGGAAGCCGGTGCGGATGCGGTCAAGTTCCAAACATATACACCTGATACCATGACCATCAAGAGCGACAGGCCGGAATTCCGCATTGGGGGCGGAACGTTATGGGATGGCAAAACCCTCTACGACCTCTACGCCGAAGCGTACACTCCCTGGGAATGGCAACCTAAACTCAAGGAAGTGGCCGCAAACCTGGGGCTTGATTTCTTTTCTACCGCTTTTGATCCCACGGCTGTAGACTTTCTAGAAGAAATAGGAGTACTAGTGCATAAGATCGCCTCTTTTGAGATTGTGGATATCCCCCTCATAGAAAAGATGGCTCGTACCGGCAAGCCCCTGATTATCTCTACAGGCATGGCCACCCTGGGAGAGATCAAAGAAGCTGTCCAAGCTGCCCGTAATGCCGGGGCGGTCCAGATTGCTTTGCTTAAATGTACCAGTGCCTATCCTTCTCCGCCTGAAGAAATGAACCTGCGTACCATTCCGCATTTAGCTGAGTCTTTCGGTGTTCCTGTAGGTCTTTCCGATCACACTCTTGGGATGGCCGTACCCGTGGCTGCGGTAGCCCTGGGTGCTTGCATCGTGGAGAAACACTTTACGCTCTCGAGGAACATACCGGGGCCTGACAGCGCTTTTTCACTAGGACCGCACGAGTTCAAGGCAATGGTGGAGGCTATCCGTACAGCAGAGAAGGCCCTGGGTAAAGTTCACTACGGCGTGAGCGAACGAGAAGCCAGGAGCAGAGTTTTCAGACGCTCGCTTTTTGTGGTGAAAGACATGAAGGCTGGCGAAGTATTTACCGAGGAAAATATACGTTCCATTCGTCCAGGACATGGCCTGCATCCGCGGTACTTAAAAGATGTACTGGGACGTAGGGCCACACAAGATATTCCTGCGGGCACCCCGCTAACCTGGAGTATGGTGGGTTGAACGGTGGTCAACCGTGGGTGCTAACCATTTTTCATTATTTACGCATATTTTGGCTATTGTTTAGATTTATTAACCATTTGGTTTTGGCATGCAAAAAATGCATAACTATTTAAATTTTATATAGACATATGAGTGAACATCTAAAACTCTGAAAGGAACTAAATAATTTTGTCCGATTGACGATATTAAAAGATGCGAGAACGGAAGTCATGAAAGATCCTTTTTAGGGGGTGGTAGGTGACCAAAAGCAAAAGGATACTTATTGTTAGAGCATTTTTTATCATGTATCCAGAAGTTATTGCTGAACTAAGGTAACGGCAGGGATGCCAAAATTAATGTCAAGGAGGATGACTTTAGGTGCGTATCAACCAAAACATTTCGGCCCTCAATGCTTACCGGAACTTGACAGTTACCAATAACGCCCTAACCAAATCCATGGAGAAGTTGTCTTCGGGCCTGCGGATCAACCGGGCCGCCGACGATGCCGCCGGGCTGGCCATCAGCGAGAAGATGCGCGGCCAGATAAGGGGCCTAAACCAGGCGGTGCGCAATGCCCAGGATGGTATCTCCTTGATCCAGACGGCTGAAGGGGCATTAAATGAGACCCATAGTATTTTACAACGTATGCGGGAACTGGCGGTGCAGTCGGCCAACGATACCAACACTGCTACTGACCGCTGGGAGATCCAGAAGGAGATAAACCAACTTTCCGAAGAATTGACCCGTATTGCCAATACGACTGAATTCAACACCAAGAACCTTTTAGGCGGCAATTTTAATGGTACATTCCAAATTGGGGCCAATCAAGGGCAGAGTATAACGCTTCAGATCAACGGGATGACGTCAGAAAAACTAAATACACAGAATAGAGCGGCTGCATTAGCTCTGGACGGCGGCGTAACCAAGCTAGCAAGCGCTACAGTTGCTAGTGGCTTCGCTGATGGTGCCTATCAGTTAGAAGTAAGTATCGGAACTTCCGGGACCTATACTTTTAAGTTGTTGGATAGCGAAGGAACTCTTAAGACAAGCGCGAATGTCACTGGCACTGCCAGTTCAGTTAATTTAGTTGTTAGTGGTGCAACTTTAACTATTAAAGCCTCCGGCGGATTTAGTAATGCCGGAATTGCTGAAGGTACAGCAAAAGTATATGTTGTAGGGAAGAATAAAGGAATCAGTGTCATCACCCAGGAAAATGCCAATGATGCTATTACAATTATAAATAACGCCATCGAAGCTGTCTCTGCCGAGCGTGCCAAACTTGGTGCCTATCAGAACCGCCTGGAGCATACCATCGCCAATCTTAGTGTAGCCGCGGAAAACCTGACGGCGGCCGAGTCCCGCATCCGCGATCTAGATATGGCCCAGGAAATGATGGCTTTCACTAGGAACCAGATCCTCTCCCAGGCTGGTACGGCTATGCTGGCCCAGGCCAACGCCCAGCCGCAGACCGTACTGCAACTGTTACGGTAATCTTGAAGCAAAATTATATAATAAAGAAAGCCGGCCTGCAGGGCCGGCTTTCTTTGAAAGCCGGGGGAAAGATGCGGTTAATATTTGATGATGCGGAAATAACCCTAACAGAAGCGACCATTGAAGAAGTGTTACAAGAGGTGGCCCTTCTTACTCGCCAGGCTAATGAAGGGGGCCGTGTTGTGGCCCGTACCCTGGTGGACGGCCAGGAAGTAGCCGATCTGGAGGCTTTCCTCCGGGGGCGCATATACCCGCCGCCGGAAGTTATTAAGATTACCACCCTTACCCCCACCGCCCTGGTAAGCGAGGCGATAAATACTGCCCTTACATTTCTTCCGTCTCTGCACGAGGATATACTGCAGAAGGCCACAAAACTAGTTCAAGGGCAAAATATCGGCGGCGATTCCTGGGCGCGATTCCTGGAGGGGCTGGACTGGCTGAACTCTTTGCTTGCTGGCGTGCTGCAGCACCATCATTTAAGTGAGCCGAAAAAGAAAGAAGTTTCTTTCCTGGCGGAAGAATTGCGGCAGTCTCTAAGGGAAATGGCGGCTGCCTGGGAACAGGGGGATGTGGTAGGGTTGGCTGATGCGCTGGAGTACCGGCTGGCACCATTAATAGATGACTGCCTGGCATTTTTTACCTCATTAAGCAGCGAGGGGGAGCGCCGGTGAATCCAACAGCCAGCCTGATTTATCGCAAAAACGCTCGCCTGTTACAAAGGTATAGCCCGGAGCTGTTTCGCGACCTTGAAAAGGCAAGTTTACCTGACAAATGGCAAGTCATTCTGTCCCGCAGCGGGGAACCCACGGTGATAGTTATTACCCCGGACCAGGAATTCGCCCTGCATAGCCGCTATGATCCGAAACGGGAGGCTGAAACCTGGGCCGGGAGTATTAACGCCGATGCTGAGATGCTGGTCATCCTGGGCCTTGGCCTGGGCTATCACCTGGAGGCATTGCGGCGGTTGCATCCCCGGAAAACCATTCTGGTGCTGGAACCGCAGCTGGAGGCTGTCAAGCTCGCTTTTGCCACCCGAGATATGAGCAGCCTTCTTAAAAGCGGCCAGTTCTATCTCTTGGTTGTACCTGACCCGGGGGATGCAGCGGCCCAACTAGCCGCCATCCTGGCTGAAAACGCCGGTAAAAAGATATCTTTAGAGGCCCTGCCGGCTTACCAGAGGATTTATAAAGAATACTGGCACCGTGTTTGCCAGGAGGTCACCGACAGGCTGCGGCAGCGTCGGGTCAACTGGGCCACTACGGAAAACTTTATGTACCAGTGGTTGTATAATTATCGCCATAATTTTTTCTCCTATATAAATGCACCGGGAGTGAACCGCCTTTTTGATTCTTTTGCCGGCAGGCCGGCGATAATCGTTGCTGCCGGGCCATCGCTGGAAAAAAATATCCACCTCCTGCCGTCACTCAAGGAAAAAGCCCTTATCCTGGCAGCCGGGTCAGCTATCAGGGTTCTGGAGAAAAACGGTATTAAGCCCCACCTCCTGGTTTCTTTTGATCCAGGAGAAGCTAATTACCAGCACTTTGCCGGTTTCGATGGGAGCGATATACCCCTGGTTTACGCGCCGGTCATCTACCCCCGTATTATCCAGGAGTACCCGGGGCCGCTTTTAAGCTGCGAACTAAATGTATCCCCTTTTATTGAGTGGTTTGACGAGAAAATAGGCGACAGAAAAGGCATCCTCATCAGCGGGCCTTCGGTAGCCAACGTTTGCCTCGACCTGGCAGTGAAACTGGGAGCCAACCCTATTATCCTTGTGGGGCAGGACCTGGCCTTTACCAATAATAAAACCCATGCCGACGGCGCCAGGCATCAAAAGAGCATCGATCCTGAAAAGGGTAAGTATATCTGGGTAGAAGATATTTACGGTGGCAAGGTGCCTACCACTACGGCTTTTTATTCTATGCTGGTTTGGTTTGAGCAGTATTTGCGGGCTCTAGAGGGGAAAAGGCTGGTGATTGATGCTACCGAAGGGGGCGCCCGCATCCGAGGGACAGAAGTTATGCCCCTCCAGGAGGTTGCCGGTCGTTACTTGCAACAGGAGTTTGCCCCAGCAAAAATAATCGCGGAAAGGATTGCCGGTTACTCGCCGCCCGGGCCTGATCAAATGCGCCGGTTACGGGAGGCGCTGGATGAACTCGGGACCTCCCGGAAAGACCTGCGGTCCTGTTTTGAAGAGGGGATAAAGGTAGCCCAAAGCTTGCTGGAAAAATGCCAGAAGAGAACGGTAAAACCAGCCAATTATGAGAGGGCAAGGAGAAAATTTGCGAGCTTAGACCGACGCATAACGCAAAATACTTTTTACCGCTTATTTATTATCCAGGGCCTGGCCGCCCGTATCGATGCCATTAACCGGGTCCTTAGTGAAAGGCTGAACGAAGAAAAGGATTTGCCCGCCAAAGGAGGAAAGTTAGCTTCTTTATATTTAACATTCTTCACCGAGGTCGAACGTTACGCCGGCTATACTGAGGCTTTGTTAAAAGAAATAGCAGCAGGACTTGAAGAACGGGAACCAAGACTGTCAGAGGGTGAGACGGGGGACCGGGTTAATCAAAATCAGCGATAGTGTTCTGGCAGTTTGCCCCAAAACGCCTGCGCAGTTCCGCGTCCTTGGCTAAGAGCCGCCGGGTTATGTCCAGCCGCTTTGCTTTGGAGGGTATCATATCGGTATAAGGTTTAATCAAAGCGATTAATTGTTTAATCGTCGCCTGCCGCCCGCTGTCAAGGCCGTATCCATGGCCGTAAGGGAAGGGTTTTAAGCGTAAAGTCAGGCCAAATATCTTTTCCAGATGCTGGCGTAGTAAATCGTTTTCTTGTGCTGTAAAGGCAAAGGTATAAAAAGTAAGGCGCGGGAAGATATAAAAGCCGTCTTTTTTACGGCTATAGTTTATAACCAGGCTGCCATCATCCATAAAAAGGCAGGCCAGGCCTACTGGATGGGTAAGTAATTTTATATTTTCTGGTGTGAGGCATTTGCGATTATTGATGTAGAAGATGTTGTATAACCGGGTAAGAACAGGCAGGGATGGGCTACGCAAATGGTTGTCCTTTGAAATTTTAAAACCCAGTCCTTTCAGCTGTCTGGCTTTCCAAACCCGGTAGTCCCGTTGGGATGGGGCAAAATGTTCGCGATAAAATGCCTGGCGGCTACGCGGTGCGAAACTTAGGCAGCCATCGCCCATTAAGCTACCGACGATGATATTTAGTTCATACGAGTTTAGCTCAAGGTCCGGTAGATTATTTAAATATTTTTCTTCCTTGGCTTGCATCAGTTTTTTATGTAGCTCTTTCTTATAGCTATCGCTTTTTTTAATACCATAACGAGAGGCGAGTTTGCGCAACTTATTTTCGGTTATTCCCAGCTTTTCTGCCAAGAGCTTATTATCGGTATCGGGGTAATGTTGGGCTAAATAGGCTTGCAAGTCTTCATTTGACATCCTCGCACCTACTTTTATCAGGTAGAGAAAGGCTATTTTTAATATACCATACGAACTAATGTGCGTCAATACTCTTGTAGTCTAGAAAAAACGTAATAATCATCTCACAGCTTGACCAGCATCGAGGCGGGTTAAAGTTCCGCAAGGTAAGACTAGCTTTTGCAGATGAAAAGGCAGCTTAATTGTATTGCTTATATTATGGAAGATTCATTATTGGTACTCACTCAATAAGCGTACAAAATTAAGGTCATGCTTTACGGCATTGTACAAACGCTGATCAGCAGTAAAAAACTCGCATCCTTTCAACTGGGCCGCAACGATATAAGCGGCATCATAGGCGGTAATCTGATATTTGCGGCTTAAAGAAAAAACTTTTTCCGCCTCTTTTTCAATATCTATCCATATGATTTGCAAGGAAAAAAAATTCCTTTGCTGTTTTAAATAAAATTTCCTCGCTAATCCTGCCACGTCTGGCAGCTACCAAACAAGCATTGATTAGCTCGAGGACCAGCAATCTTGGCTCGCAAAGGCTGATCCGGCCTAAAGCGTAGTCCAGCATTAATTTCTTGGCCCTGGGGAAAGCTCGTCAGGAAAATAGGCGCAGAGAATAGCGCTGGCATCTGCTACGATGTCCAATGTTCCTACCTCGTTTCCAACTCTTTGCGCGAGTCTTGATATATTTCTCTAGCTGTTATACCCGCATCCTCCATGGCCGCGTAGAGTTCCTGCATAGCAAGAAAATTTTTAATGCGGCGCAGGCTGGCATATTCTTCGTAAGGAAGGAGGGCAGCTACCGGCTTACCACTTTTTTCCAATACCACGTTTTCCCGATCTTCCACTTGACGTATTACTTCAAGAAACTGTTCTTTAGCCTGGCTCACATTCATAGTCAGCATGATTGGACACCTCCACTAACCATATTATGTGACTATTAGAAAATGAAATCAAGCTGTAATTAGTTTTAGTTCAAATTTAAACCTCAAGCAGGACACTTATCTGTCGATATAATCCTCTAGGAGTTATTTTTACCCGCGGGGGTGGCAGTATTGCGGATCGAAGGAGTCGATCCTTTAATCCTAAACCAGGTCCAGAGCCAGACACAGAAACCGGCAGTGCAGGATGCTAAAAAGATTAATGTAGACAGCGAGCAGGAAAAGCGCCGGCAAGAGGGGCAGGCCGGGTATTCCCAGGGTAATTTAGAGCAGGCAGTAGAAAAGCTAAACGCTGCCACGGAGCTTTTCAACATTAAACTGCGCTTTAAGCTTGACCACGAGAAGGGCGAAATATATGTTTTGGTGATAGATGCCAAAGAAGGCAAGATTATCCGCCGCATTCCACCGGAAAACGTTCTGAAAGTAGCCAGCCAGATGCAACAGCTGGTGGGACTGCTCCTGGATGAGCTGATATAAGGGGTGTTCTAATATGGTGGGAAGCCTTTATATTTCCGGCCTGGCTTCGGGGCTGGATACAGACTCTATCATCAACCAGTTAATGGACATCGAAAGAATACCCCTGACCAGGCTGCAGCAGCGCAAAGACCAGTATAACGTGGAGAAAAACGCCTGGCACGATATTTATACACGGTTAAGCAACTTGCAGAGCAAACTCACCGATCTTAAACTTGCCTCCACCTTTACTGGCATGAAAGCCACCTCCAGCAATACCTCTGCATTGACGGCTTCTGCAGCCAGCAACGCTGTGGCCGGAAGTTATAAAGTAGGTATTATCCGGTTAGCCCAGGCCCATAAAGTGGCGAGCGTGGAGCAGTTAACGGCGGACGATAATAACAGCCTGGGTTTTAGTGGTACCTTTACCATTAAAGTAAATGGAATTGTAAGGACGATTACCGTCGATGCCGGTGATAGCCTGAACTCTATCAGCGCTAAAATCAATAAGAGCCCTGATGAAGGGGGAGCGGGGGACATTGTGACGGCCAGCGTCATTGACCACCGGCTTGTCATTGCGAGTAAAACAAGCGGCGCTAATGGGGGAATACAGTTTAATGATGATGCTACGACCCATATATTGAATAGCCTTAAAATAATAGATGCAACCGATACTACCAAGCTCCTGGCAGGTGCAGAGATTGCACGCGCCCAGGATGCCGAATTTACCATCGATGGCCTCACTATAACCCGCTCCTCCAATACCATTACTGATGTCATCCAGGGGGTTACCCTGAACCTCCTGGCTGTAACTGACACCGATGGTAATGGTACCATTGAAGCGGCGGAAACTTTGAGTTTGGATATAGGCAAAGATACCCAAAAAGCCGTCGATGCTGTTAAAGCTATGGTGGATCAATATAACTCGGTTATGGATTTTATCAGTACCAAAGCCGGGGATGAAGGCGATTTACAGGGTGATCCTACCCTGGCGCGGGTGCAGAGTTATTTATGGCAACTGATGACAGCTGAAATAGCAGGCATAACGGGTCCTTACCAGACCCCCTGGAGCATCGGCATTTCCACCGGGGCCACGGTGGGCAGTGCTTCGTTAACATTCGACCGCAGCGGTAAATTAACCCTGGATACGGAAAAACTGACGGCCGCTCTGGAAGATGACCCGGCAGCCGTCATGGCTGTCTTTACCAATGACAGCGGCACCGGGCTGGTTGACAGGCTGGATGATTATCTTACTTCCCTTGTCCGCTCCGGAGATGGCATTATTCCCTCTCGGGAAAAGTCTTTGCAAGATATTATGGACGACCTTGACGACCAGATCGCCCGCATGGAAGACCGGCTTGCTATAAAGGAAGAGCAGCTCCGGCGGCAGTTTACGGCTATGGAGCAGGCCCTGGCGGCTTTGCAGAGCCAGGGGAACTGGCTGGCCGGGCAGATTGCGTCCCTGAGCGCTTACCAGGTAAGGTAGTGTTTTTATTGAAGTAAAAGATACGGATAAGAGAAGGCTCTGCAACCCTGCCCGCAGAGATGACAGGCTTGAACAGCAGTATACGCCGAAATGCGGATAGAGAACGAGGTGCAACTTATGGCTGTAAATAATCCGTACCAGACTTATCAACAAAACCTTGTCCAAACCTTGTCCCAGGAAAAGCTGGTGCTGATGCTTTATGATGGAGCCTTGCGCTTTTGCCGCCAGGGGCTGGTTGCTATGGAAAAAAAGGATTATGCCGGAGTAAGCAATAGCCTGGGCCGGGCCCAGGATATCCTGAGCGAACTGATGGCGACCTTAAACAGGGATGTAGGAGAAATTGCAGAGAACCTCTATAAGCTTTACGACTTCATGTATCGTCACCTGGTCCAGGCTAACGTAAAAAAGAGCGCAACTATGATTAATGAAGTAATCGACCTGTTACAGCAGCTGCGCGACACCTGGGAAGAAGCGACAAAAAAATACCAGTCCCACGATTATCGCACCAGAGTTGGGATGAACTGGCAGGGCTGATAATGAGCGAGATAGAAATAGTGGCCAGGCGGCTTTTGCAGGCGTATTATCAGGAAATAGAACTGATGCAGGTATGGCAGCAAAACTTAGAGCAACAACAGCAAGCCATTCAAGCCGGCGTCTGGGATGAATTAAATAATCTCATAGCAGAAGCCGCTTCCTGGAGGGAAAGGCTGACCCGGGCGCGGCAGGCTACCCGGCAGCTTGAAGAATTCCTGGTATTAGTTTCAGGGTGTGAAGCTCTGGAGTGGGAAAAGATTGAGTTCCTGCCAGAGGCAACCCGCCAGGAGCTGGCCGGGGCTACCCGGCAGGTGCGATCCCTTTGGGAGGAATGCCGGCATTTGCAGGAAGCTAATCTAAAAAATATACAAAAAGCTATGGCAGCGATTAAGTTGGAATTGGAGCAGGTACAAACAGCCCGGCAAATGGCCCGGGCCTACAGACGGGAAAATAAAACCGCTGTACCCCGGTGTCTGGACCGGCGGCTATGAGTTAAGAAGGGGCAGCGAGCGGGGGCAGGAGAAGGAAGACCATGAGCAAGCAGATTGAAATAACAAAACTATCAAGCCGGGGGCAGGTAGTTATCCCGAAAGAGATCCGGCAGCAGCTGGGATGGGAAACGGGCGATCACGTGGCTGTGGAAGTGCAGGGGGATATGGTAATCCTGCGGCGCCTGCAGCTGGAAAGCTGCCGGCAAGAAAGGCACCAGCAGGTGAGGATGAGTTTAATCAAGTAGATGAAGAAACGGGTGCGGGGAAAGCGGTAAAAGCCCGGGGCTAATCTCCCGGTAAAATATCCTGGACGGGAATGTTTAGCCCCGGGAAAGCCAGCGGTGAAATATGGTCGCCGCGCCCGTATTCTTTAACCTCTCTATACCCGGAGGGCGAAGGCAGGCGATAGGCAGTCACCTGCTGCGCCTGCAGGTTAACCAGCCATACTTCCTTAACCCCACCCTTTGCATAGAGGTTTGCCTTTACTTCGCGGTCATAAGCCATCGAAGTGTCGGACACCTCGACTAACAACAATACGTCCTCCGGCCGGGGGTGGAAAGAAGCATAATAATCATCACGGGCCTTAAGCAACATCAAGTCAGGCTGGGGTTCCGAGTGTTGGTCCAGGCGTAAAGGGTTGTTGGTGTCTACCAGGGCATTATCGCCTATTTTGGTGCTAAAGATATGAAGCAGCCGTCTGACACACGCGGCGTGCCTGGTCCCTATCGGCACCATCTCTATAATCTCCCCCTCGATCAGCTCTACCCGGTCGTCTTCTCCCAGGATGCCTGCCCGGGCCATCTGGTAAAACTCCTCAACAGTAAAACGTCGGCGAGGAACCTCGACTGCCGCCATTCTTTAGACCCCCCTTTCTTCTGTCCTTCCCTTAATGTTATATATTATAGCCCTATATCCTTTCCAGGATGATTGTCGTATCTATACCGAATCCCAGGCCGGTTGGGATGGCTATATTATACCACAGTTGGAAGCGAAATCTTTAGAGGAAAGAAAAATAGGAAGCTGTTCCCGGAGGGGTGGAACGGCTCATTTTTTTGGTTGATTTTCTCCCGACATGCAGGAATTTGGCAAATCGTGTTGAATAAATATCGAAAATACAACGGTAAAATTTTCTTACTCCGGGCGTCAAGGGCAAGCTCTCCGAAAGGGGATGCGCGCAAAGCCATGGGTCTAAGGTCCGTGTCTTCCGGGGCAGGGCTTGTACGCTTCTTGTTTCTAGCCCCGGGGTGAAGGACTATGACTGCCAGGCCGCCGTTCCCGGTTCCTTTGAGACGCCCGGTAAACGGGCTTTTCTTTTAGGACTAAAGTCCCAGACTAATTTGGGCCTTAAGCCCGATACCCAAATTCCCATAGAAATGCTAAAGTGGTAACCGCTGGAGAAAAATATCGTTTTTCCGGGAAAGAGGGGGAAACCTGGATGTTTATGACGCCGGCTTTATATGTCCTGGAAAAGGCCCTGGACACGGCGGCTTTACGCCAGCGGGTCATCGCCCACAACATCGCCAACGTCAATACCCCGGGCTTCAAGCGCTATGATGTCTCCTTTGAAGAGAAACTCGGCCAGGCCCTGGGACTGGAGCCGGGTCTAACCCTGTACCGTACGAACCCCTATCATCTGCCGTCAGCCAGTCTGGATCTTACCCCGGAGGTTAATCAGGATAACAGCACCACGATGCGTCAGGACGGCAATAACGTAGATATCGACCGGGAGATGGTCGACCTGGCCCAGAACAGCTTGAACTTTAACTTTGCCGTCCAGCAGCTAAACGGCCGGCTGGCCATGCTGCGCTATGTGATTAACGAAGGGAGGCGGTAGGGGTGGAATTATTGCCGGCCCTGGCTATCAGCGCTTCCGGCCTTACGGCCGAGCGCCTGCGCCTGGACCTAATTGCCAACAATCTAGCCAATATCAATACCACCAGGACACCCCGGGGCGGCCCCTACCGGCGGCAGGTGCCGGTTTTTGCGGAGAAACTGCGGGAAGCGCTGGGACAGTCGCCGGACCAGGCTCCGGGCAGGGGAGTGGAGGTCGCGGCTATTGTTGAGGATAACACGCCGCCCCGCCTGGTATACGACCCGTCGCACCCGGATGCCGACCCTGATGGTTATGTGGCATTGCCCAATATCAATATCGTTAATGAAATGGTGGACATGATCACCGCCACCAGGGCCTATGAGGCCAACGTCACCGTCCTTAATGCGGCCAAGGCCATGACCATGAAGGCCCTGGAGATCGGGCGTTAGAGGTATGGTATGGCTGCCGCCCCAGCCATGAAGTATGAAAATATATGGCTGGGAAAAGGGGCTGGAGGGTACAGGCGGAGGGCGACTTGGTTCGAGGCGTCAGCAAACTCAGCGAAGCCGTAGCGAGGCGGCGGTGAACGGGATGGGGATCGTAACGTGGCTTAGGAATAAGAAGTAGCACACCCCGTGATGCATGATTGAAACGCCAAAAGTTTAGCCACCCCCGCCGCCGAGCAAGGCTGAGCGCTAAGTTTGCTAGCTGAGAACCACCGGAGCCCGGAGGCTGTACCCTCCAGCCTGAAGGAAGCTGGGTTATAACTTTCAGGAGGAAAATGCACATGCTCCTTTCACCTGTATCCCTTTTAATGCCGGCTCCCCTTCAGGAGAGCCAGCAGTCCCGGCCCGTTCCCCAGGGTACAGGAGCCGTAGCCGGGTCTTTTGCAGAAATCCTGATGGAAAAACTGGGGGAAATCAATACCCTGCAGCAGCAGGCCGATGCCCTCACCCAGGAGTACCTGGCCGGTAAAATCGAGGACGTTCACCAGGTCATGCTGGCCCTGGAACAGGCCAACCTTTCCCTCCAGCTGGCCGTGCAGGTGCGCAATAAGGTCGTGGAGGCTTACCAGGAAATCTCCCGCATGCAGTTCTAGTGCCGTCCTTGAGCCGGGTCGGCAGCAGCGCGGCACTTGAGGGGAGAGCAGTTGCTTGCCCTGGACCGGCAGGGGGCGGTGCGGCAGGCGGTGAAAGTTAGGTGCAGGGGAGGCATTTTTCCTGGTAGTGATATTAATTATGGTTAGCAAAGCAATATTGCCTTCCGGGAGCTCAAAATGAAGCTTAAACAAATTCTGGACAGGATAAAAAATTTCTGGCAGGGTTTAACTCCCGGGCGGCGTTCGGCCCTCCTGGCCATCAGTATAGCCGCTCTGCTGGGTGGCGCCTTTTTGCTGCAGTGGCTGCTGAAGCCCCAGTACGCACCACTGTTTACCAATTTGCAGCAGCGTGATGCGGCGGCGGTAGTGGAAAAGTTGAAAGAAATGAAGGTGCCCTACCGGCTGGCCGGCGAGGGGACGACCATCCTGGTGCCCAAGGACCAGCTCTACCAGCTGCGCCTGGACCTGGCCAGTGCCGGGGTTTTAAACAGCGGCCAGGGGTTTGAACTCTTTGACCAGAACAAGCTGGGGATGACCGATTTTGAGCGCAATCTAGATTACCAGCGCGCCCTCCAGGAAGAGCTGCGGCGGACCATCGTTGCCCTGGACGAAGTGGAAGACGCCAGGGTGCACCTGGTCATTCCCCAGCCCAGCGTCTTTCTACAGGAACAGCAGCCGCCTTCGGCGGCGGTAATGCTAAAACTTAAACCCCTGGCCCGTTTAAAACCGGAACAGGTCAAGGGCATCATGGAGCTGGTGGCGGCCAGCGTAGCGGGCCTCAAGCTCGAGAATATCCGCGTTATTGATATGTACGGCAACGTCTTGAGTGACGGCCTGGCCGGCAGCGACGCGGCGCCCTTAAGCCAGAAGCAACAAATCCAGATGGAACTGAAGAGACAGTATGAAAGGGACCTGGAACAGCGATTGCAAGCCATGCTGACCCAGATCCTGGGTCCAGGTAAAGCTGTGGCCATGGTCACCGCCGACCTGAACTTCGACCAGCAGGAAATTAAGCAGACGGTGTGGGGCAAGGAAGGCGCTTTGAGGAGCGAGCAAGTTAAAACGGAGCAGGGCAGTACCGGCGGCACCGGTGGACCGGCGGGGACGCCGGCCAACACCCAGCCTCCGGTATACCAGGCCCTTAACCCGGCAACGGGGAATTATAATAAATCCGATACTGTTCATAACTATGAGCTTGACCAGACCCAGACCCATACCATCGTGGCTCCCGGCCAGGTAAGGCGGCTTTCTACGGCGGTGGCTGTCAACGGCCCGGTGACCCCGGCCCTGAGAACCCAAATACAAAATATCGTCGCCGCTGCTATAGGCTTCGACCAGGCCCGGGGCGATCAGATTAACGTTGAACCAATACCCTTTGACAACTCCCTGCAGCAGCAGATGGCGGCGGAGATGGAGGCCCGGCAGCAGCGCCAGCAACTGCTCCAGCAGTACCTTCTCTGGGGAGCGGCAGGGCTGGGGGGCTTGCTCTTACTGGTGGTGCTGGTCATGCTTCTGTTACGCCGCCGGCGACAGAAGACTTTACAAGCGGGGCTCCCCGGCGCGGCATTAACAGCTGGCATGCAGGCTGGTGTACCGGTAGAACCCCTGGTAGTTGAGCCGGTAGAACCGGTGGATGTGGAAAAAGAACGCCAGGAAGCCGAACGCAAGGCCAAACTGGAGCGCTTACGGGAAATCATCCGCCAGCGGCCGGAGGATGCAGCCTTACTTATCAGGGCCTGGCTGGCGGAGGACTAGGGGTGGCTTGATTGGCGAAGCAGAAAGCTCTTTCCGGCCTGGAAAAGGCAGCGATTTTTTTGATTACCATCGGGCCGGAGTTATCATCTTTAATTTTAAAACAAATGGCCCAGGAAGATATTGAGCGCATTACTTACCAGATTGCCAACACTACCTCTATCGACCCGGCAACCATGCAGCAGATTGTCGATGAGTTCCTGCAGCTAAGCGATGCCCATACGTTCATCCTCCAGGGAGGGATGAAATATGCCCGCGAGGTGCTGGAAAAAACCCTGGGGCCGGCGCGGGCTTCGGAAATTATAAAAAAACTTATGGCCACTTCCAAAATCCGGCCTTTCAATATGATCCGCAAGGCCGACCCCAAGCAGCTGGTGAACTTTATTTACAACGAGCATCCCCAGACTATAGCCCTGATCCTGGCCTACCTGGAACCCGAGCAGGCAGCGATAGTGTTGGGTGCCCTGCCGGACCAGGTACAGGCCGACGTGGCCAAAAGGATTGCCCTCATGGAGCGGGCTTCCCCGGAAACGCTGCGGGAGCTGGAGAGCATCATGGAACAGCGTTTGTCCTCCCTGGTGGAGCAGGACTTTGCCGTGGCCGGCGGTTTAAAAAGCCTGGTGGACATCTTGAACCGGGCCGACCGCAGCACTGAGCGGACCATCCTGGAAGCTCTGGAACAGGATGACCCTGAACTGGCCGACGAGATCCGCAAGCGCATGTTTGTCTTTGAAGACATCCTGACCCTGGATGATACCTCAATCCGCAGGGTTCTCAGGGAAGTCGATCTCAAAGACCTGGCCCTGGCCCTCAAGGCGGCCAGCGAAGAAGTGGCCAACCGCATTTACCGCAACCTCTCCAAGCGGGCCGGCGAGATGCTCAGAGAGGATATCGAGTACATGGGGCCGGCGCGCCTGCGGGATGTGGAAGAAGCCCAGCAGCGTATTGTCCAGATTATCCGGCGTCTAGACGAAGCCGGCGAGATTATCATCGCCCGGGGAGGCGAAGACGCCATTGTTGTCTAGGATACTCAAAAAAGCTGGAACTGATGGGGGTGAAAGAGAGATCCCCCTGCGCACCCTGCAGGTGGATTCAGCTATAGATTTAACCGGAGAGCAAGAGACAGGTAGTCCCGAAGACCGGACCGTAGTGGAAGCTGCCGCCCAGGAAGTGACTGCTGCCCGGGAAAAGGCGGCCGCCATCCTGGAGCAGGCCCGCCGGGAGGCGGCGGCCATTAGGGAGGCAGCCTTGGAGGAGAGGCAGAAAGCCCTGGAAGAGGGGCGTGCTGCCGGGGAGGCCAAGGGCTATCAGGAGGGCCTGTCCCGGGCGGAGGAGGAAGCTCTTAGTATCCGCCGGGAGGCCGAAGCCGCCCGGGAAGAAGCCCGGCAGGTTCTGGCAGAAGCGCAGAGGGCTTATCAGGAAACAATCAGCGCCGCTGAGGGTGACATTATCGAACTGGCCCTGGCCATTGCCAGTAAAATAATAGGCCAGGAAATAGAACTGCGGCCGGACCTGGTGGTAGAAATGGCCCGCCAGGCAATCCGCCAGGTGGCCGAGGGGCAGAATTACATAATTTACGCCTCCCCGGAGGCAGCCGGGACTATCCGGCAGCGCCGGGCCGAACTCCTGGCGGAAGCAGCGCCGGGGGCGCGGCTCCAGGTAATTGCCGACCCGAGCTTTAAGGCTGGGGGATGCCGGGTAGAGACGGAAAACGGCTTTATCGACGCCGGCGTCGACAGCCAGCTGGAAGAACTGAAAAAGATCTTCCGGTTGGACGCCCGTGCTGCTCATGCAGCACCTGCAGGAGAGGCCTTTTTCCGGGCGGGTGGTCGGCCGTGAGCCTGGCCATCGACTTCACTACCTACCGGCAGCGCCTGGCATCAGCTAGCCTCTGGCGCCGGGGAGGCAAAGTTACCCGGGTGACGGGCCTCACCATCGAAGCCCGGGGCCTCAAGGCTGCCGTAGGTGAGCTTTGCTATATTTATAACAACGGTGCGGCCCCTGTCGTGGCCGAGGTGGTCGGCTTCCGGGAAGAAGTGACCCTCCTCATGCCCCTGGGGGAGCTGGAGGGCATTGGACCCGGCTGTCGGGTGATGGCTGCCGGCCACGGTCACCTCATCCCGGCGGGTAGGGAGCTGATGGGCCGGGTCCTGGACGGCCTCGGACGGCCGATGGATGGGAGGCCCCTTGCAGGGGACGCTCTCCAGCCGGTCAACAATTCTCCGCCCCATCCCCTGGCGCGGCGGCGGATTAAAGAGGTCCTGGCCACCGGGATCAAGGCTATCGACGGCCTCCTCACCTGCGGCTGCGGCCAGCGGGTGGGCATCTTTGCCGGCAGCGGGGTGGGCAAGAGCACCCTGCTGGGGATGATTGCCCGCCACAGCACTGCCGATATCAATGTCATTGCCCTTATCGGCGAGCGGGGCCGGGAGGTACGGGACTTTATCGAAGGCGACCTGGGACCGGAAGGCCTGTCCCGTTCTGTGGTAGTGGTCGCTACTTCCGACCAGCCGGCCCTGGTACGCATTAAAGGTGCCTTTACAGCGACGGCCATTGCCGAGTATTTCCGCGACCAGGGGCAAAACGTCCTCTTGATGATGGACTCTCTCACCCGCTTTGCCATTGCCCAGCGGGAGGTGGGGCTGGCCATTGGCGAGCCGCCAGCCACCAGGGGATATACCCCTTCCGTCTTTGCTTCCCTGCCCCGGCTGGTGGAAAGGGCCGGCAACGGGGCCAAAGGTTCCATTACCGGCCTGTACACGGTGCTGGTGGAAGGCGATGATATGAACGAGCCGGTGGCTGATGCTGTGCGCGGCCTCCTGGACGGCCACATCGTCCTTTCCCGGAAGCTGGCGGCCAGGAACCACTACCCGGCCATTGACGTCCTGCAGAGCATCAGCCGCCTTATGCCGGAAATTACTTCCAGAGAACAGCAGGATAAAGCGGGATACCTGCGGGAGTTGCTGGCTGCCTACCAGGAGGCGGAGGATTTAATTGAGATAGGGGCTTACCAGCACGGGTCAAACCCGAAGGTAGACGCGGCGCTGCAATATTATGATGCCATCCAGTCTTTTCTGCGCCAGGACGTAGATGAATACTATGATTTTAACGCCACCCTGGCCGGGCTGTCATCTATATTTACTTAAAGAATAATATCCCAGCTCTAACTTCTCATTTTCTCCATTTCATTTTCGGAGGCGTTACCCGGTGGCCGGTTTTCGCTTTTCCCTGGAAAGGGTACGTTCCTACAAGGCATCCCTGGAGGAACAGCTAAAACTGCAGCTGGCCGCGGCCCGCCGCCGCCAGGAAGAAGAAGAGAAGCGCCTGGAACATTACCGCCGGCTGCGGGCCTGCCGCCAGGCCCTTCAGGGGGAGTTAACGGCAGGTGATTTACTCCAGGAAGCAGCGCTGCTGGAAGCCCTGGACAGCCGCATTGCCGGCCAGCAGGAAAAGGTGGCCCGGGCTCGGCTGGCAGTGAGGGAGAAATGCGACCAGGTGCAGGTGGCCATGCGGGAGAGGAAAGTCCTGGACCGCCTGCGCGACCGCCAGCTGGCTATCTACCGCTACGACCTGGCCCGGGAGGAACAAAAACAAATAGATGAGGTGGCAGGAAGCCGCTGCCATCGCTGCTCGGGTGAATAACCTTTCAATAATATACATCGCCGGAAGGGGGTGAAAAAAATGACCGTACAGGCTGTAACAAGAACTGCCGGCTGGGAAGCCCCGGTCCGGGAACGGGATTGGCGTTCAGGCGCAGGAAGCGATTTTGCCCTTTACCTGGCCGGCCTGCTGCACCGGCCTGGCTTAACCCAGTTTGCCGGCAGGCAGGAACTGTCCGGGCAAGATGAGGGCTGGCAAGAAACGGCCGGTAAAGAGGTCGATGCTGTAAGACCCGGGGGCGCCGGCAGGGGCAAAGCCGCTACCATGCCGGAGGACCGGGCGGGCCACAAGGTTCGCGAAACAGGACCGGAGGGTGCCGGTGAAGACCGGACACCGTCCGGGGTGAAATCCCGGCAAGGCGAAAACCAGTCTGTTGCTTTGAAGCAGGAGGAAGCCCCGGCGGGACAGCAGGGAGCTAAAAAGGCGGCAGGAGATCCTGTCGCGTCAGGCGAGCCTGATGCAGCTGCTGGTAAAGCGTCCGCTGCCACCGCCAGGGCCGGCAACTCGCACCGGAGCAACATGCCGGCGGGTAACGGGGCACCGGCAGGTGAGGTTAATCTCTTAAACAAGGAGGGACCCGGTATCCTTTTTCCCGGCCGGAAAGCAGCCGGCTCTGAGGCTGTCACCGGCAAGTTCGCTGCGTCGGCGGCCACAGCTGCCCAGGGCAAAAAAGTGGCTGCGCTGGCGGCCGGGGAAGGAGCGGCGGTCTTGGCTGCCGCCGGTACCTCCGGAGCAGCGGGGGAAGAGGCAAGCCTTGCGCCGGAAGGTGTACTCATGGCCAGGGGAGATGGCGCGCCGGACTATGGCTCTAAAATAGAGGCCGCGCGCGGCTCAAAGGTCCCTGGCAGCAGGGAGGGTTTCCCGCAACCGCAGGGGATAACCGAAGGACAGGGCCAGGTAAAAGGTGGCGGCGCGTCATTTGCCCGGGCCGCCGGGGACTGGGCCGGTGCTCCATATGTGCAAGATGCCTTTAACCCTGCTAATCGCGACCTCGGAAGCAGCCCTGCCAGGGGGCAGAGGGGAACCGGGACTGCCGGTGGGCCGGGGATAACCGGTAACGACAGCATAGGGGCCGGACAGGGAAGCTTTCCAGCCCTTTTCCCGGGGAACGGCCAGCAGGCCGGTGGGGTTGTATTACCTGTAAGCAACCTGCCGGGGGTTTTGGCCACTATCATGGCTTCAGCCCGGATGAGCCGGTCCGGCAGCCAGCAGGAATTAGAAATCCAGCTCCAGCCGGAAAGCCTGGGGAATATGAAGCTTAAGGCCACCCTGGAAGGAGGTCGGCTGGTCCTGCACCTGCTGGTAGAAAACAGCGAAGCCGCCCGGGCCCTGCAGGCGGCGGTGCCGGAAATGCGCCAGGCTGTTGCCCAGCAAGGTTTACGCCTGGACCAGGTCCAGGTCCAGGTGGGCGGTGAAGGACCCGGCAGCGGTTCTCAGGCCGGGGATAGCGGCGAACAGAGCCGGGGATCACCGGGCTGGTACCGGGGAATGCCGGGCTGGGCAGGACATGAGGAAAAGGAAACAGTTTCTGCCTCCTGGTACCGCCTGGATTACCTGGCGTAGCTATTATCACCAACCCATCCAGCTCGTTTTAAATAACACCTTGAAGCAGTAGGAGGGACCAGTGGTGATCACCAGCAGTGTGACGGCCGCCGGCACGGAGACAGTTACCAGTGTAACTTCCCATGGCTTGAGCAAAGATGATTTCCTGAAGCTCCTGGCAGCCCAACTGACCAACCAGGATCCTCTAAATCCCGTGAGCGACACCGAGTTTATCGCCCAGATGGCCCAATTCAGTGCCCTGGAGCAAATGTATAATCTTAACGAGAATTTCAACCTGCTGCGGCAGGACCTGCAGGAGAGCATGATGCTCCAGGCGGTAAGCATGATGGGCAAAGAGGTAACGGCCGTAGTTGACGACCAGACCTTTACCGGAACGGTCAGTAAAATTAGCTGGACAGCAGAGGGGATCATGCTCCTGGTCGGGGGGCAGCAGGTACCTTTAGAGGCCGTTGCGGAAGTAGCGATGCCCGCAGCCCAGGCGGATACCGCGCCTGCCGGTTAAGTGGCCGCCCGGGGCCGGTTGCAGGGTTCAATAAAGTGCAGGGCGGGTGAGCGCTTTTGAACCGCATCGAGGGGCAGGCTTTAAAACCGTCGGTCGCCCAGGTAGGCAAGGTGCCGGCAGCCGGGAAGAGACCAGGTCAGGATTTCCAGGCCATCCTTAATGAAAAACTGGCGGGCCTGAAGTTTTCCCGCCACGCCAGCGAGCGCCTGGAAAGCCGGAAGATAAATCTCTCACCGGAGCAAATGGCCCGCCTGGAGCAAGGTGTGAACAAGGCCGCCGGTAAAGGTGCCCGGGAGTCCCTGGTCTTGCTGGATGACCTGGCCCTGGTGGTCAGCATTAAGAACCGTACGGTCATCACGGCGGCCAGCAGGCAGGAATTGCGGGAGAATGTTTTTACCAATATTGACAGCGCCGTTTTATTGTAGGGCCGGACCCCGGCGGGGAGGCCCGGGGCCGCCGACTGACAGAGGCGGCCCATGCAAGAAAGGGGGAATTTACCATGATGCGTTCGCTTTATTCCGGTGTTTCTGGATTACGTACCCACCAGCTGCGCATGGACGTCATCGGCGACAACATCGCCAATGTTAATACGGTAGGTTTCAAGCGGAGCACAGTGACTTTTAAAGACGTCTTCTACCAGACTCTCAGGGGCGGGGCGGCAAGCGATGCCAGCGGCCTGGGCGGTACCAACCCCCAGCAGATCGGCCTTGGCGTCGCCCTGAACAGTATTGACGTCGTCCATACCCAGGGCGCCGCCGCGTCCACCAACAACGGGACGGATTTGATGATCCAGGGGGACGGCTTCTTCAGGGTTACTCCCGATGACGGAACGACTATATATTACACCCGGGCCGGCGCCTTTCATTTTGACAATGAAGGCTTCCTGGTAAATGGTGACGGGTTAAAAGTGCTGGATACAGGTGGCAGTCCGATACAGATTGCGGACATGGCCGATCCAGATACCATGCCCCGGAGTTTCAGCATTGACAATAAGGGCTACGTCCATTATGTAGACAACACTGGAACAGCCCAGACACTTGCCAACCCTATTAGTATAGCCAAGTTTTCCAATCCGGGGGGATTAGAGAAAGTCGGGCAAAACCTATACGCTCGAACGGATAGCTCAGGCGATCCGAGTAATGATCTTGCCCCCGGTACAGGCTCCCTGGCTAACACCACCATCATCCCCTCGGCCCTGGAGATGTCCAACGTTGACCTGGCCCAGGAGTTTACCGACATGATCATTACCGAGCGCGGCTTCCAGGCCAACGCCCGGACCATCACTATCTCCGACCAGATGCTCCAGGAGCTGGTGAACCTGAAGCGCTAGTCTTTTCGCCTTAGAGACAGTAGTGACTGTAAAGCGTTATTTTCGAAGGAGCCACTCATGGCGGGGAGCTGCAACCATCGAGAGCATGAAAATTCCGGGCTGGCATTTGTCTGAAGCGAGCGACTTGGTCTGAGCGGCTAAGCGGCCGCAGGCTGTGCCGAGGGATGATAAGCGGGGCCGAGGACAGGAGGTCCGAGGCCGGATTCTAAAGGCAAAAATGCCGAATAGGCCGGGAACCCCGCCTTAAGCCCTGGCTGACCCAGCACTCAACTCGCAACGGTTTTGTTGCGAAGAGACACCTATTACAAACGAGTTGAGTGCTGGGCGCTCCGCGAGGACCACGGAGCGAGCCAGACAAAGCCAGCCGGTGATAAGTTCTTTTCGAAGGAGGGCGGCAATGCATATGATCAAGGTTACCACCCTGGATAAGCGGGAGATAATCCTCAATGCCGAACTCATCGAGCGCATCGAGAGTGTTCCCGAAACAGTTATTACCCTTACCAGCGGTAAAAAGGTTTTAGTAAATCAGACGGCAGATGAAGTAATAGCCCGGGTTATTGCCTACCGGCGCCAGATCCTCCAGCCGGCGAGCACCCAGGATGAGGTGGAATAAAGGTTGCGGCGCATTGATTTCATGACCGTGATAGGAATTATTGCTGGAATCGGCCTTATGGGTGGAGCCCTGGTCCTGGGTGGTAACCTCAGGATCTTTTGGAGTGTCCCTTCCCTGATGGTGACGGTGGGGGGATCCTTTGCCGCCGTCCTGATTAATTTCAGCTTCCAGGATGTGAAAAACGTCTTTGCTACGGTAAAACAGGCCTTTACCACCGATCTCATGGAACCCGAGGAACTCATTGAGCTTTTTGGCGAGCTGGCCCGCAAGGCCCGGCGGGAAGGGCTGCTCGCTCTGGAGGATGATGCCAATCGGCTGGATGATCCCTTTTTCAGCAAGGGGATCCAGATGATGGTTGACGCCATGGAACCGGAGATGATCCGGGAGATCCTGGAAACGGACATGGCCTATATGGCCCGCCGCCACGAGAACGGTCAGGCCATCTTTAAAACCTGGGGGAATCTCGCCCCGGCCTTTGGTATGATCGGTACCCTTATGGGCCTGGTGCAGATGCTGGCCAAACTGGATAAACCGGAGGCCCTGGGGCCCAGCATGGCCCTGGCCCTGATCACCACCTTTTACGGCGCCATCATGGCATACATGATTTTCATCCCGCTGGCAGGCAAACTCAGCCTGCGCAGCGAGCAGGAGATGATGCTGCATCAGATGATGCTGGAAGGTATCATCTCCATCCAGTCCGGCGTCAACCCGCGCATCCTGGAAGAGCGATTGCGTTCCTTCCTGCCAGCCAAACCCCGGCAGCGGCAGGCCAGTGCAGGGGAAATAACCCGGGAAGAAGTCACCGGCAGGCAAATTTAAGAATATGAGGAAGGAACTGACCTGACCATGGCCATCAAAAAGGAGCGAAAGAAGGTAGAAGAAGGCGCGCCGGCATGGATGACTACATACTCCGACCTCATGACCCAGCTAGTGGTCTTTTTCGTCCTCCTTTTTTCCTTTTCCGTTTTAAACCAGCAAAAATTCCAGCAGTTTATTGCTTCCTACCAGGGAATAGGGATTTTGGACGGGGGTGTGTCGCCTATCGTCGAAACGGAGCCGGCGCCCCTTGATTACCCGCAGAATATTGATACGCCGGAGGCAGCTGCCGCTCTGGCCAGGGCCAGGGAGATGATGGAGACCTACCAGACGGTCAAAAACTTCCTAGCGGCCAGCGGCCTGGAGTCTATGGTTGAAGTGCGCTACGAGGAACAGGGCATTGCCCTGGACATCAAAGAGCGTATCCTCTTTGATTCCGGCAAGGCGGATTTAAAGCCCGAGGCTGCCAGGTTGCTGGACAAACTGGCGGAACTTTTAGTACGGATACCCAATGAGGTGCGCGTCGAAGGCCATACGGACAACCGTCCCATCCATACCCTCCAGTTTCCTACCAACTGGGAGTTGTCCACAGCCCGGGCCGCCCGGGTGGTGCGCTATTTTATTGAGGAACATCATTTAAAACCGGAGCGTTTTGTAGCCGTAGGCTACGGTGAATACCGTCCCCTTTATCCCAACGACACTCCGGAGCATATGGCGGAAAACCGGCGCGTAGTATTGCTGATAGGGGCCACTCAGTAGCTCCGGTAAGATGCGGGACACAGCTGCAGTGAAGAAAGAGGTGGAGAAATGCCCCCCAGAGACGAAGCAGAAAAAAAAGAGAAGCAGGGCCGGCCATGGTTAACCATTGCTTTGCTTCTGGTAATCCTCCTTTTGAGCGGGGGTTACTTTTACTACTTTTTTTTCGGCGGCAGCAAGGGCGTGACAGCAGCGGCACCGGCCGGCAAACAGGCGTCGGTAATTATGCAGAAAATGAGCCTGGAGCCCATTGTTGTCAACCTGGCCGATCCGGGCCTGCGCCGCTACCTGCGGGCGAAGATTACCCTGGAGTATAGTGATGCAAGATTGACTACAGAACTCAATGAAAAACTCTACCGCATCCGCGATACCCTTATTTCGGTGCTGCGCAGCAAAAAGACCGATGACCTGCAAAATGAGGACGCCCTGAAGCGGGAACTTTTGACGGCCATTAATGCGCAGCTTATTGGCGGACAGGTTCAGGGTCTTTATTTTGAGGAATTTATCATCCAGTAGGAGAGTCTGTTTATGCCTTTGACGGACGAGGAGATCCAGAAACTTTTAGAGGCCATGGCTGCCGGCGAGGACCGGCCGCGCATTGAAAAGGCCCGCTTTGCCCCCCTGCAGCCGGCCCCGGTAGCCAGGGTAAAGGCCAGCTTTGACCGCATCGCTGATGTTCCTTTACGCCTGGTGGCGGAACTGGGCCGGACGCGCCTGGCGGTTAAAGAGATCCTTGAGCTGAAGGAAGGGTCCGTTATCACCCTCAACAAGCTGGCCGGCGAGGCGGTGGAGGTCCGGGTCAATGGTATCCCGCTGGCCACGGGAGAGGTGGTGGTGATTAACGATGCCTTTGGCGTCAGGATCAACAACCTGGCAGACGTAAAGGAAGAAGGGCAGGACTAGGTATGGATCGCGATTTTGTCCTGGCTTTGCTGCGGTTGGTAATCTTTTTACCCCTGGTCCTGGGCCTGGCCTATGCCACGGTCCGCTTGGGCCTGGGCCGGGCTGCGGGAAGGGCCGTGGGGCCGGGACAGCTGGAACTGGTTGAAAGACTCCCTTTAAACAGTAAAAGCGGCCTGGCGGTAGTCCGCTGCGGCGACAGGCATTTCCTGGTCGGCCTGGGGGAAGGCGCCCCGGTTTTACTGGCAGAGCTGCCTGATTACCCGACGGTGACAGCGACGGCGGGGGAAGTAGCGGTGTACCCCCTTCAGTCCCTGGTGGAAAAGGAAAAGGAAACTTTTAACCCACCGGGTCCAAGGGGATTATTAACCACATGGTTGTCAACCTGGCAGAGGTTCAGGGGCCATGGAGATTAACAGTTTAATCCAGGCCACCGATCCCCGGCAGCTGGTGGATACCGTCAGAATCCTGGTCCTGCTGACGGTACTGGCCCTGGTGCCGGCCATCCTGCTGCTCATGACCTCTTTTACCCGGATTATCATTGTCCTGTCTTTCGTGCGCAGCGCCCTGGCCACCCAGCAAACACCGCCCAACCAGGTGCTGATCGGCCTGGCCCTGTTCTTGACCTTCTTTATCATGGCGCCGGTATATAACCAGGTCAAGACCCAGGCTATTGACCCGTACCTGGCCGGGCAGATCACCCAGGAGCAGGCCCTGGCAGCCGGGGCCAAACCGGTGCGGGAATTCATGTACCGCCAAACGCGGGAAAAAGACCTGGCCTTATTTGTCCGTATGTCGGGCATGCCCCAGCCCCGCACCCGTGACGACGTGCCCATGCACGTCCTTATCCCGGCCTTTATCATCAGCGAGCTGAAGACAGCCTTCCAGATGGGCTTTTTGATCTACATCCCTTTTCTGATTATCGACCTGGTAATTGCCAGCACCCTGATGGCCATGGGTATGTTTATGGTACCGCCGGTGATGATCTCCTTACCCTTTAAACTCATGCTTTTTGTCCTGGTCGACGGCTGGTACCTGGTAGTAAAATCCCTGCTGGAGAGCTTTTAGGCCGCGCCGGCCCGGTCGGCCCGCCGGGCGTGGATTGAAGCAAACGGAACGGGGGGAGAAAAATGACCCAGGAGTTTGTCATTCACCTGGCCCGGGAGGCCCTGACCACCGCCCTGCTGCTGGCGGCCCCGGCCCTGGGCTTGAGCCTGATCGTAGGGGTGGGGATCAGCATCCTCCAGGCCACCACCCAGATCCAGGAGCAGACCCTGACCTTTGTACCCAAGATTGTCGCCGTCATCCTGGGGATGCTTCTCCTGGGCTCGTGGATGCTCAATACTCTAATCCAGTTCACCACCGGGATCTTCGGCAACTTGGGAAGTTTAGTAAAGTAGGTGCCCGGGCGGTAAAAAAGCAGGAAACCAGGCCGTTAACTTTTAGAAGGATGGGAACCGATGAGCTACCTAAACCAGGCAGAGTTTTTTTTCCTGGTCCTGGTGCGGGTCACATCATTTTTTGTGACAGCGCCTTTCTTTGGCATTCGCGGCGTCCCGGCCCTGGTGAAGGCCGGTCTGGGGCTGCTGGTAGCTATGCTTCTGTTTCCTGTGCTGCCGGCCGGGCAGCCGGCCTTTACCAGCGCCGGGAACTATGCCCTGGCCGTCTTAAACGAGGCCTTGGCCGGTCTGGCCCTGGGCTACCTGGCCAACCTGATCTTCAGCGCCATCCAGGTGGCCGGGCAGCTCCTGGACCTTCATATGGGCCTGGGGATGGCCAGCCTCTTTGACCCTCAAAATGCGGCTACAACTACCATAATGGGCCAGTTCTTTGCCATCCTGGGTTTGCTCCTGTTCTTCCAGCTGGACGGCCACCACACCCTGCTCCTGGCCCTGCAGGAAAGCTTCCGTCTCCTGCCCCTGGGGGGAGTGCATTTTGACGGTAATATCATCTGGACCGTGGTCAAGCTTTTTAGCGGTATGTTCAGCCTGGCGGTGCGCATCGCGGTCCCGGTAATCGTGGTTCTCCTCATTGCCGACCTGGCCTTAAGTTTAATTGCCAGGACGGTGCCCCAGCTGAATGTCTTTATCCTGGGATTTCCTTTGAAAATAGGCCTGGGGCTCCTGGTCTTAATCGCCATTTTGCCTTTACTGGCAACAGTGTTTCGAAATCTTTTCAGCCAGATGGAACATGACCTGGCCCTGTTACTGCGGGGTTGGCTCCGTTGATGGAAGGCAAAATAGACCTGCAGCTCTTTGCTGAAGAAAAGACTGAGGAGGCTACGCCCCACCGCCTTCAGGAGGTGCGCCGCAAAGGCCAGGTTGCCCGGAGCAACGACCTGAGCGCCGCCCTGGTCCTTTTGGTGAGCATCATCTGTCTCTACTGGCGCCGGGAAGCCTTTTACCTGGAGATGGCCGGCCTTATGAGCAGTGCTTTTCAGGAGGGTTGGAAGCAGGAGCTGGATGGGGCAACCCTGATAGCCATCTTCAGCCACTTTGCTTTTAAGGTGGGCCTTCTCCTGGCTCCCCTGCTACTACTGGCGGCAGTTGTGGGCCTAGTGGCCAATTTTGCCCAGACGGGGTTCATTTTTTCCCTGGAACCCATAAGGCCGCGCCTGGAGAACCTGGACCCGGTGAAAGGGTTGCAGCGGTTCTTTTCCCGCCGCGCCCTCATGGAGCTGGTTAAGAGCCTGGGCAAGGTAGTAGTGGTAAGCCTGGTGGTCTGGACCCTGGTCAAGGGGCAGTTTAACCGGTTGTTGATGACCGTCGATATGAGCCTCCCGGCGGCCCTGGAACTGGTGGGCCAGCTCCTCTACCGGGTGGGGCTGGGAGCCCTGGCTGTATTTTTAAGCCTGGCGGCAGCCGACTACATCTTCCAGCGGCGCGAGTTTCAACGTAATTTAAGAATGACCAGGCAGGAAGTAAAGGAAGAAATGAAGCAGATGGAAGGCGACCCCCTGGTCCGCTCGCGTCTGCGGGAGAAACAGAGGCGGCTCGCCCGGCACCGCATGATGCACGCCGTGCCTGAAGCCACCGTGGTTATTACCAACCCTATCCACTTAGCCGTGGCCCTGCGTTACCGGGAAACAGAAGGGGCGCCGCGGGTGGTGGCCAAAGGGGCAGGCAGCATAGCGGAGCGGATCAAGGCCGTAGCCCGCCGGCATAACATCCCCATCGTCGCCAACCCGCCGGTGGCCCGGGCCCTGTACCGCCAGGTGGAACTGGGGCAGGAAATCCCGGTGGCCCTCTACCAGGCGGTGGCGGAGATCCTGGCCCAGATCTACCGGCTGCGGGGGAGGATATAAAGAGCCATTTATGGAGGAGCCCCTCATGGTGGCTGACGCCTCCACGAGCGAACCATGAAAATGGAGGCTGAGGCAAAAGGCTGGAGGGTACAGGCGGAGGGCGACTTGGTTCGAGGCGTAAGTAAACTAATTTTGGGTGGGGATATGTCCCCACCAGAAGGCACATTTTTGGCAGAACGCTATTTCCGGAGGAAAAACTGCTCTATGGCAGCAAATACCGGCCTGCTGGGCGCCTTAAGGCGCCTCACCCCGTACAACGACATCCTGGTGGCGGCCCTGGTCCTGGGGGTAGTCATGCTTATCGTCATTCCCGTCAGCCCCCTGGTCATGGACATCCTGCTTATCATCAACCTGGGCGTCAGCATGGTTATCCTTCTGACAACCATGTTCGTCTCCCGGAGCCTTGACTTTTCCGTCTTTCCGTCCCTTTTGCTGGTGGTGACCCTGTTCCGCCTGTCCCTCAACATCTCTTCCACAAGGCTTATTTTAAGCCGGGCCGATGCCGGTCATGTTATCGAAACCTTCGGCAGCTTTGTCGTTCGGGGGAATTATATCGTCGGCTTTGTCATATTTCTTATCATTACCATCATCCAGTTTATCGTCATAACCAGCGGCGCCCAGCGGGTGGCCGAGGTGGCGGCCCGCTTTACCCTGGACGCCATGCCCGGCAAGCAGATGAGCATCGATGCTGACCTCAATGCCGGCCTGTTAACGGAGGATGAAGCCCGGGCCAAACGGCGGGAACTGCAGCGGGAAGCCGACTTTTACGGTGCCATGGACGGCGCCAGCAAGTTCGTCCGGGGGGATGTCATTGCCGGCCTGATCATTACCGCCATTAACATCCTGGGGGGGCTGGCCATCGGTGTCTGGCAGCTGAAGATGCCCTTTATGGAAGCCCTGCATACCTATACCCGCCTGACCATTGGCGACGGCCTGGTTAGCCAGCTGCCGGCCCTCATGGTTTCCACCGGGACCGGCATCCTGGTGACCCGCTCCGGGGCTATGGACAATTTTGGCAGAGAGGTAATCGGCCAGCTAACGGGCTTTCCCCGTATTGCCGGTCTGGTGGCAGCCATCCTTTTCCTGATGGGCCTTTTGCCGGGGATGCCCCACCTGACCTTTTTTATAATGGCCGGCGGGGTGGGCTATGCCGCCTATGCCCTGGCCAGGGAGGAAAAGATGCAGGGCCAGCGCCGGCAGGAAGCGGTTGCCGCCCAGAAGGCTTCCCAGCGCCAGCCGGAGAATGTTTTGAGCTTTTTCCAGGTGGACCCCCTGGAAGTGGAAATCGGCTACGGCCTGATTCCCCTGGCCGATGAAACAGAAGGTGGCGACCTGCTGGACCGCCTGGCGGCCGTGCGGCGCCAGTGTGCCACCGAGATGGGCATATACGTCAGGCCCATTCGCATCCGGGACAACCTGCAGCTGCCACCCCATGGCTATATCTTCAAACTGCGGGGCGTGGAAGCGGCCCGGGGAGAAATCCAGCCTGGCTATCTTCTGGCCATGAATCCGGCCGGCAGCGACGGACCGCCGGGGGGCATACCTACCCGGGAACCCACCTTTGGCCTGCCGGCCTGGTGGGTACCGGCGACCAGGCGCCAGGAAGCGGAACTGGCCGGTTTCACCGTTGTCGACGCTACTACCGTCCTCATTACCCATTTGACGGAATTTATCAAAGCCCATGCCGCTGAACTCATGGGCCGCCAGGAAACCAGGGAACTCCTGGATAAAATCAAGGAGAATCACCCGGCAGTAGTCGAGGAATTGGTGCCCAATCTCCTGTCGGTAGGTGAGATACAGAAAGTACTGGCCGGCCTGCTCCAGGAACAGGTGCCCATTCGTGACCTGGTTAGTATCCTGGAAGCCCTGGCCGACGCCGCCCGTACCAGCCGGGATCCGGATTACCTTCTCGGGGCGGCGCGCCAGGCCTTGAGCCGCACTATCAGCCGCCAGTATGCCCGGGAGGGTAAGCTCACGGCCATTACCCTCCACCCCCAGCTGGAGCAGAAGCTGGCGGAGGCCATCCAGCCCACCTCCCAGGGTAATTTCCCGGCCCTGACCCCGGAGGAGGGCCGGGAACTTTTGAACAGGCTGGGCCGGGCCGTGGAGAAAGCCGCCACCGGCGGCGTCCAGCCGGTGATCTTATGCTCGGCCAGGATCCGCCTGCCCCTGCGGCGGTTGCTCCAACGTTCTTTACCTTATGTCCCGGTCCTGGCTTATAACGAGCTGGAACCCAGCCTGGAAATTGAGGCCGTAGAGGCGGTGAATGTGGTGTGAAGATTAAACGCTATCTTGCCCGTGATATGCAGGAAGCCTACCTGGCCATCCGCCGTGACCTGGGGCCGGAGGCGGTTATTGTGGCCACCCGCCGGGTACGCCAGCCGGGACTAAAGGGCTTTTTCTTGCCCCCCCGCATGGAAGTGACGGCGGCCCTGGAGGAGACGCCGGCAAGGAAACTGCCGGAACCGGCGGCGCCGGCAGGTAAGACGGCGTTACAGGCAGGGGCCGGCAAGACGGTGGTAGCACCGGCCGGGTCGGTCAACCCTGCCGGAGGAGGAAATAACGGCCGTCACAGCCTGGAGGTGCTGCAGCGGGAACTGGCCGAGATTAAAGCCGCCCTGAACCGCCTGGTACGGCCCGGCAGCGCTCCGGTACCGGAACAACTGTTAACCTTAAGGGAGCGCCTGCTGGCCCAGGAGCTGGAGGAGGAGCTGGTGGCCTTCCTTTTAAATGGCATTGAGGCCACCGCCGGGAAAGAGATTATTGCCGATGTCATCCGTACCCGCCTGGCCGACCACTTAAGCCATCAGGTGGCGTCCCCGTCCAGACAGCGGGTTCAGGCCTTTATCGGCCCCACCGGCGTGGGCAAGACAACTACCCTGGCTAAGATAGCGGCCCGCTACAGCCTTTATCAGGAGCAAAAGGTCGGCCTGATAACCCTGGATACTTACCGTATCGGGGCCGTGGATCAGCTCAAGACCTATGCCGAAATTATGGGCCTGCCCCTGGAGGTGGCCATGACGCCGCGGGAGTTGCGTGCATCCCTGGAGAACTTAAGACACTGCGATGTAGTTTTAGTTGATACAGCCGGCCGGGCACCGGAAAACAAAGCTATGCTGGCGGAAACGAGGGGGTTCCTGGAGGTTGTCCCTGAGCGGGACGTATACCTGGTCTTGAGCTGCGCCACCAGGCGCCAGGACCTGCTCCAAGCCGTAGAAAATTTCCGCAGCCTCAAATACAACCGGTTGATTTTCACCAAACTTGACGAAACATGCTGCCCGGGGGTAATGCTCACCGTAGCCGCGGCGGCGGGAGTACCCCTGGCTTATATAACTACCGGCCAGGATGTGCCTGATGACCTGGAAGCGGCCGATCCCCACCTCCTGGCCCGGCGCATCTGGGAAGCGGTGGCTGAAGATGGACCAGGCGGGCAGGTTGCGTAAACTGGTATACAGACGGCTGGAAGAGCGGTCCAGGGTAATTGCCATAGCCAGCGGTAAAGGCGGCGTGGGCAAGACCAATATTGCCTTAAATCTGGGCCTGATCCTGGCCCGCCAGGGTCTGCGGACCCTCCTCTTTGATGCCGACCTGGGCCTGGCCAATGTGGATATCCTCATGGGCCTGGTACCCCGTTACAGCCTGAAAGAAGTCATCGGCGGGCAGTGTACTTTAGAAGAAGTGATTATCCGCGGCCCTCATGACCTGCTCCTGGTGCCGGGGGCCTCCGGTATCCAGGAACTGGCCGACCTGGACCCCCCGGCCCGCGACCGGCTTATTCATGACCTGGCGTTTCTAGCGACTAAGGTGGATATAATCCTGGTCGATTCTGGTGCCGGCATTTCCCGGACGGTTTTCAGCTTTGCAGCTGCCGCCGGAGAAGCCATTGTGGTAGCAACGCCGGAACCTACTTCCATAACCGATGCCTATGGTTTAATCAAAGGGTTGCAGCGTTTAAAAGTAAGCATGCATCTTATCGTTAACAGGGCTACCAATAAGCTGGAGGGGCAGCAGGCCGCCGGGCGACTCCAGGGTGCCTGCCGCCGTTTTTTGCAGCTGGAGCTGCCGCTCCTGGGGATTATTCCCGAGGACTCCCGGGTAGGTCAGGCGGTGCGCTGCCAGCAGCCATTCAGCGAATTGTTTCCCCGTTGCCCGGCGGCCCGGGCCCTGGAAGAAGCCGCCGCCAAACTTCAGGGCCAGGAACTGCCGGCAGGCCGGAGCCAGGGATTCTGGCAGCGCCTGGGCCGTTTGCTGGGAAGATAAGAAGGGGGGGTATCATGGCCAGGCCAAACTTTATTATGATAAATCAACCCATAATCATCAAAACTCCTGGCAGTAAAGATCTCCGCACCATTATTCAGGATACGCGGGAAGACGGCTTTGCCGTCCTTGCTCCGGGGAGTGATGAACTGGTCCTGGCACCGGGGAACGTTGTCGAGGTTGCCTGCAACCGGCAGGATGCCCGTTATGAATTCACTACTAAAGTACAGCGTTACCTGCCGGGAGAGCCCCCCCTTTACTACCTGGCCTACCCGGACGATTATCGGCGCATCCAGGCGCGCTCCCATGTGCGGGCCAAGGCGGCCCTGGAATTTCGTTATGCCGTCTGGCTGAAGGACGACTGGCCCTACCGCCCGCCCCGGCCCTATAAAAAGGGGGTAACGGTAGATATAAGCGGCGGCGGTGCGCAACTGGTCCTCCGGGACCCCGTTGAGGTGGGCGACCTCCTTTACCTGGAACTTCACCTGCCCGGTCGCCGCCGCCATATGCCCATGCGCCTGGCGGGGCGCGTCAAGCGCGTGGCCCCGCGGGAAATAGACGGCGTGACGCGTTATGAAGTTGGTGTGGCCTTTGAGGGTATCAGCGAAAGGCAGGAAGACCAAATCGTTGCCTTTGTTTTCCAGCGGTTGCTAGAAGAAAGGCGCCGGGGAGAGAGAGAAAATGGCAGTTAAGGATAGCGCCATGTGGGCCGCGTACCTGGCCGGAAAGGGAGATGCCGGGCGCCGGGAACTGGTCCTCAAGTACCTGCCCCTGGTGAAATACCATGTGGGCCGCCTGGCAGTCAAACCGCCGCGGCACCTGGACCAGGAAGACCTGGTTGGTTATGGCATAATCGGGTTGCTGGAGGCCATTGACCGTTATGATCCTTCCCGGGGCGTTAACTTTGAAAGCTTTGCCTCCCAGCGCATTCGCGGGGCTATCCTCGATGCCCTGCGCCAATCCCACTGGGCCCCCCGCACCCTGGTGGAAAAGCTGCGCCGGGTGAGCCAGGTGTACCGCCGCCTGGAGCAGGAACAGGGGAGCGAGGTAAGTGATGCAGTGGTGGCGGCGGCGGCAGGGATAACGGTGGATGAGCTCAAGGAACTCTTGGAGCGGGGTTCCCAGATGGCTGTCCTTTCCCTGGAAGACTTTCTTTTTGACCGGGAAGGGGAGGAGGGTTCAACCCGGGGAGAACTGCTGGCCGATCCCCAGAGCCCGGATCCTGCCGGCCGTTATGAGCAGGAGGAACTCCGCCGCGCCCTGATAGAGGGTCTCCAGCATTTAAACGATAAAGATCGCCTGGTCCTCACTCTGTATTATTACGAAGGCTTGACCTTAAAGGAGATCGGCAAAATACTGGGAGTCTCCGAATCCCGGGTCTGCCAGCTCCACGGCCGGGCAATCTTAAACCTACGCCGCTATTTAGCCGATTTTATGTAGGTGGTTAAAGTGGCATATCTCTTTTTAGTTACAGGAGCGATATTGATTGTAATTACCTGCCTGCCCGCTTTTAAGATACTACTGGGCGGGGAAGGGAACCGGGGGGCGCCGGCGGTTTGGGGTTTTGACTCCGAGGACGGCCAGGGGCAAACAGGTGGTGACGAACAGCTGGCCGAACGCCTGGCAACCCTCCAGGAAGAAGTAACCGCCCTTACGGCCAGACTGGAGGAGTTGACTGCCGCCTCCGAAGCGGTGCCAGGAACTTTTCGATCCTACCTGGCAACTGCCCTGGCGGAAGGGACTGCAGGAGCGGCAGCCACCGATCTTCAGAGGACGCCCGCCAGGCCGGCGGGAGAAAAAGCTGTACCCGAAAGGACAACGGCGGCCGGGCCGGCAGGGGGGACAACCCCTGGGCCGGAGACGTTAAACATTCAGGAGCAAATCCGCCTGGCCCATGCCGCCGGCGAGAGTATCGACAGCCTGGCGCGGCGGTATGGCCGGGGAAAGGGTGAAATCGCATTAATCCTCAACCTGAAGCGTTAAAGAAAAAAGGATTTTTTCTGGCTCCCTTCGGGCTGGGCCTGGGCCTGGGGTTTTTCCTGGCGGGGCTGATGTTGCTTATTTTCCAGCACGGTCCCACCAGGGAGGAAATTATTGCCCGGGCCCGCGAATACGGTATGGTCTTCCGGGAGGAAGTAGTCCCTTTCGCGCCTGCCTCCGGGGATAATGCCCCGCCGGATCAAGGGATAAAACAACAGTCCGCCGGGCCGCAGCAGGCCGCTCCCGGGGATATGAAAGGTGAAATCCTGGTTACCATCCCGGCGGGGGCCGGCCTGGAGGATATTGCCGCCCTCCTGGAAAAAAAGGGCGTAGCTGCGGCCGCGGCCTTTGAAGCCGAGGTGCACCGCCAGGGCGTAGAACAGAAACTCAAGGCCGGCTCCTATTATCTCCCCGCCGGGGACATAAAGGAAATTATCAGGCGGTTAACCAGTTAGTTAGCAAAAAAGCAGGGGCGGTAGTCATTGGGGGCTACTACCGCCAGTAAATGCCACTGTTGGCAGAAACATTTTCGGAGGGAGGGAAAACAATTGTTAAGGGGTTTATATCTTTCCGCTACCGGCATGGTGGTCCAGGAACTGCGCCAGGATGTCATAACCAACAACCTGGCCAACGCCGCGACGAACGGCTTTAAGGTCGAGACGGCGACCATCCAGTCCTTTCCCGAGATGCTCCTCCAGCGCCTGGAAAAGGGCCGTGTCACCCCGTTAGGCTACTTTAGCCCCGGGGTTATGGTCGACCGCATTCACACCAACTATACCCCCGGGCCCCTGGAAGAAACCGGCCGGGCCACGGACCTTGCCCTTGTGGATACTGCAGGGAGCACGCCGCCGGCTTTCTTCACCGTCCAGGCAGGGGGTACCGAGGCCTATACCCGCGGCGGTTCTTTCCAGGTAGATGCCTACGGCTTTTTAGTTACCCCGGAAGGCTACCCCGTCCAGGGAGAGTACGGCGCCGTCTACGTAGGCACGACCAACTTTAAGGTTGATAGCGGCGGTCAGGTATTGGTTAACGGTCAGGTTGTCGATCGGCTACGGATTGTAACTTTTGATGCGCAAACCTTACCCCTGCTCCAACGCCAGGGCAACAATCTTTTTACAGCCCCCCAGGGGGTGCAGCCACTGCTGGCTGCTAATTTCCAGGTCAGGCAGGGGTGGCTGGAGAAGGCCAATGTCAACGTCGCCCGGGAAATGGTGGATATGCTGGCCGTCTTGAGGAGCTATGAGGCCAACCAGAAGGCCATCCAGGCCGCCGACCAGACCCTAGGCAAGAGCGTCAACGAAGTAGGGAGTTTACGGTAGAGCCGTTCATGGCGGCGAGCAGCAACCATCGAAAGCATGAAAATTGCGGCCTGGCATTTGTCTGTAGCGAGCGACTTGGTCCGAGCGGCGAAGCGGCCCTGGCGAAGCCGAGGAGTGAGGGCGGGGCCGAGGACAGGAGGTCCGAGGCCGGCCTTTGAGGCAAGGATGCCGAATAGGCCGGGAACCCCGCCCGAGCCAGAGGCTGAGCCAGCACTCAACTCACAAAGATACTGTTGGCAACTATAGCTATTTTTCGAATGAGTTGAGTGCTGGCCGCTCCGCGAGGACCATGGAGCGAGCCAGACAAAGCCAGCCTGTGACTAAGTTATTTTCGATAGAGGAGGGCTAACAGATGATTGGCGCACTCTGGCGCGGGGCCAGCGGTATGCTGGCGCAGCAGCTTTCGGTAGACAGCCTGGCCAATGATCTGGCCAATGTTAATACCACCGGCTACAAGCAGGACCGGGTGGAATTTGCCGACCTGGTCTACCGTCCGGTCCAGGAAGGCGGCATGCCCGTCGACCGACCCCAGGCGCCGGCAGCAGCACCGTCCCTGGGCGCAGGAGTAAAAGTGGCTGCCATAGCAAAGGACTTTAGCCAGGGAACCCTGGTGAATACCGGCGACCCTTTAAGCCTTGCCATCCAGGGGGAAGGATTTTTTGCCGTTTATGGACCGGGCGGGGAACGGTTCCTTACCCGGGACGGCAACTTTCACCGCGACGGTGACGGCTATCTGGTCAACGCCGGCGGCTACTACCTGGATGTCCCCTTTACCCTGCCGGCCGGGGCGGAAAAGATCACTATTACCGGTGATGGCACGGTAACGGCGACAATTAACGGGGAAACCTGGTTTCTGGGAGAGATCAACCTCTATAACGTCCCCAATCCAGCCGGGTTGGAAGCCGCTGGCGACAACCTTTTCCGGGAAACGACCGCCAGCGGGACGGCAGCTGCCGGCAGGCCCGGGACGGCAGGCCTGGGCATTATCCGTTCCGGTTACCTGGAGGCGGCCAACGTCGACCTGGCAGCAACTATGACCAGAATGATCCTGGCCCAGCGAGCCTACGAGCTGAATTCCCGTGCCGTACGGGTTGCCGATGAAATGTGGGGCCTGGCCAATAACCTGCGGCGCTAATCCAGCACTCAGCTTTAAAAAGCATCACTCGACATGCAGCTGGGTGCTGGACCGCCGCTTTGACGGGCACCCGGCTGCTGCAATCTTGTTAACCAGGGCCAGGCCGCGCCGGGCACCTTCATGATCGGGAACCCGTTCCAGGACAAAGTTATATTCCCGCCTTGATGCTTCTAAAAGACCCAGGAGCAGGTAGGTAGTACCCAGGTTGATGCGGCCCTCCAGGTAGCCGGGTTTAAGCCGGCGTACCCGGGTCAGGTGGTAGCGGGCGGCCCTTAAATTGCGGTTGTAGAGGAAATATGTTCCCAGATTAAAATGGGCCAAGTAATTGTCAGGGTTTAATTTGAGACTCGCTTCCCAAAAAGTAAGGGCACGTTTGACATCACCCTGCTGCCAGGCCTGGCATCCCAGGTTGAAATAGGCTTTCCAGTTGTCCCGGTCTATCTCAAGGGCGGCGCGGTAGAAAAGGGCGGCCAGCTGGGGACGCTGGTGCGCCAGAGAAAAATTGCCCAGGAGCAGGCAGAGGTTAGTTTCGCGCCGGGGGCTTTCTTTAACGGGATCAGGAAGACACTCAGGACAGAATCGCCATCCCGGGGGCAGGGCTTGCCCGCACCGGGAACAGTAAAGCATAGCAGGACCTCCTACCATAAATATATATTGTATTATGCCCCGGCCGGTGCTAAAATATGTAAGTCAAGCTGAAAAATAAAGAAAACGGAAGAGGTAGGCCCATGGCGGCAGAAATCAAACCAGAAGAGGTTAAAGTTGGCATAGCCGAGTGGCAGGTAGCCCGTGCCCCGGGGCGCCTGGTCACCCTTGGCCTGGGTTCCTGCGTGGGAATTGCCCTTTATGATCCTACCAGCCAGATAGGGGGGCTGGCCCACATTATGCTGCCCGACAGCAGCCAGTTCCAGGCCGGGGGCAACCGGGCCAAATTTGCCGACCTGGCCCTGCCGGACATGCTGACCGAGATGCTCCGCCGCGGCGCCAGGCGTAACAAGGTGGTAGCAAAAATAGCGGGGGGCGCCCAGATGTTTACTTCCGGCGACCGGCACCTTTCCTTTTTAAATATAGGCCAGCGCAATACGGCCATGGTCCGGCAGACGTTACAGAATCTGGGTATTCCCATTACTGGCACTGATACGGGCGGTAATTTCGGCCGCACCATGATCTTTGACCTGCTGAATGGCGAAGTACATATTCGCACCATCGGACGGCCTTTAAAGAAAATATAAAACGGAGGCATCTATGGACTTTGCCGAATTCAAGCGCCAGGTTCACCGGCGCTTAGGCCTTTACCTTGACGGTTACAAAGAGCCCCAGCTCAAAAGACGCATTGACAGCCTGATGTCCCAGCTTAAGGTACCGGATTACGCCACTTACCTGCGCCTCTTGAGCGAGGACAACCAGCAGTGGCAGCGCTTTATCGATAAAATTACCATTAACGTCTCGGAGTTTTTTCGCAACCCGGAAATTTTTGCCCGGCTGGAAAAAGAGGTCCTGCCGGCTTTACTGGGCCGCCACAAAAGCCTCAAGGTCTGGAGTGCCGCCTGCGCCGACGGGCCGGAGCCCTACTCGGTAGCCATTTTATTGGACGAGCTGGCACCAGCCGGCCGCCACCAGATTGACGCTACCGATATTGATACCAGCGCTCTGGCCGCCGCGCGCCGGGGGGTATATCCCGGCCGGGCGGTCCAGGCAGTTACCCGGGAACGGCTGGAACGCTATTTTCGCCGGGAAGGCGATAATTTTTGCCTCCAGGAAAAAATTAAACGCATGGTTAATTTCCGTCAGCACGACCTATTAAAAGATCCCTTTGGCAGTGGTTATCACCTGATCCTGTGCCGCAATGTTGTCATTTATTTTACCTCCGCTACGCAGAATGAGCTTTATCGCCGGTTTTACCAGGCTCTGGCGCCGGGAGGCGTCCTGTTTATCGGGGCTACCGAGAGCCTGTTTCAATACCGGGAACTTGGCTTTACCAAAATCGCACCATGGTTTTACCGCCGCCCTGAGGCTTAACCCGCGGAAGATGACTACAGCCAGCCATGGAGGGAGGACACATGGAACCCTGGGATAAACTCAATGCTCTCCACCTGGATGCCCTGAAGGAAATAGGCAACATTGGCGCCGGCAACGCCGCCACGGCCCTGGCCAGTATGCTGGGCAGCCGCATCCAAATGACCGTCCCCCGGGCCGGGGTATTACCCCTGCAGGAAATAACGGCCCTGGCCGGTAATGAGGAAGATCCTGTTGCCTGCGTCGAATTTACCGTTAATGGCCCGGCGCCCAGCAAGATATTTTTTCTCCTAGATGAGCCCAGCGCTTACCTGTTAATCGATCTTTTACTGGGTAAGCCCCAGGGTACCACCAGGGTACTGGATGAGATGGGGAGTTCCGTCCTGACTGAACTAGGTAATATCTTAACAGGCTCTTTTTTAAATGCTTTTGCCGAATTTTGCCGCCTGGAGTTTAAGCCTACTGTGCCTGCCTTTGCCTTCGACATGCTGGGGGCCGTGTTAAGCTCGGCCTTCCTGGAAGGGGGGTATTTTTCCGACCGCGCCCTGGTCATCGAAACCAGGTTTTACAGCGAGTCCGTTACCATCAGCGGCCATTTCTTCCTTGTTCCTGAAAACGCGGGTCTGGAGAAGATCCTGCAATCTTTAGGCCTGCAGCTGGGCTGAATGGAGTACATCGCCGGCGGCCGGGCGCCGGCGGTACGGAGGTAAAATCGTCTATTTATGGAGGGAGACTAGTTCATGGGAAAGAAAGTGTTAGTAGTAGACGATGCCGCCTTCATGCGCATGATGATTAAGGACATTCTTTTAAAAAATGGTTATGAAATAGCCGGGGAAGCAGAAAACGGGAAAAAGGCCGTAGCCATGTACCAGGAACTCCGCCCCGATGTAGTCACCATGGATATCACCATGCCGGAAATGGACGGCATTGCCGCCGTGAAGGCCATCAAGCAGATTGACCCCAATGCCAGGATAATCATGTGCAGTGCCATGGGCCAGCAGTTGATGGTCATGGAAGCTATCCAGGCCGGGGCCAGGGACTTTATCGTCAAACCTTTCCAGCAGGACCGCGTCCTCCAGGCTCTGGAAAAGGTCCTGGCGTGAGCAGGTGGTACTAATGGCCGAGGTCTTATCCCAGGCGGAGATTGATGCCCTGCTGCAGGCCCTCACCAGCGGGGAAGTCCAGGCGGAAACCATCAAGGATGAGGCGACGTCTAAAGTTAAAAAATACGACTTCCGCCGGCCCAATAAATTTTCCAAAGAACAGCTACGTACCCTGTATATGATTCACGAGAATTACGGCCGCATGGTGGCCAACTTCCTGTCGGCTTACCTCCGGGCCAACATCCAGGTAAAGATTGTTTCGGTGGAGCAGATGACCTATGAAGATTTTATTCTTTCCCTGCCGACGCCGACCTTGATGAATGTCTTTACCCTGGAGCCCTTGAAGGGATCAGCCGTCCTGCAGGCCAACATGAATTTTATCTTTCCTATTATAGACCTCCTCTTTGGCGGCCGAGGAGAAATGCTGGCGTCCAAGAGGGACCTGACGGAGATCGAACTCCATGTCCTGCGGCGGTTAAATAGCCGTATCCTGGAACAGTTGAGCTATTCCTGGTCGGATATCCAAAATTTTTCACCTAAACTAGAAACCATGGAAACCAATCCCCAGTTTACCCAGGCCATTTCTCCCAACGAGACGGTGGCCGTCATTACCTTAAGCACAACGGTCGGCCAGAATGAAGGCCTGTTAAACCTGTGCCTGCCCTACATGCTCCTGGAACCGGTTATTTCCCGCCTGTCGGCCAGCCACTGGTTTGCTGCTCCCAGTGAAGGGGAAGCCAGGCCCGATTACCGGGCCGTGGTGGAACAAATCCTGGCCGGAGTACCGGTGGAGTTAATTGCCTACTGCGGCCGTACCCGGCTGCCGGTGCGAGATTTTATCCAGCTCCAGGTAGGGGATGTCATTACCCTGGAAAAAGTGGTGGGCGAAGACCTGGAACTTTACGTTGACGGTCATCTCAAGTTTAAGGTCCAGCCTGGGGTTGTGGGCCAGAAGATTGCCGTCCAGGTAACGGAGGTGGTATAAATGGCCGACTTCTTGTCCCAGGAGGAAATCGACGCCCTGTTAAACGGCAAGTTGGAACCACCAGCAGAAGAAGCAACTTTAACGGACATGGAAAAGGACGCTCTGGGCGAAATTGGCAATATTTCCATGGGCAGCGCGGCCACAGCCCTGTCGCAAATCCTGAATAAACGCGTCCTGATCACGACGCCGACTACTAAAATAATGACGCCGGCGGAACTTTTAGCTTCTTTCCAAGTGCCCTATATCCTGGTGGAAGTCAACTTCACCGAGGGCCTGCAAGGGTCCAACCTGCTGATCATGAAAGTCAGCGATGCTGCCATTATTGCCGACTTAATGATGGGCGGCAGCGGCCGGGATGTCCAGCCGGAACTGGATGAAATTAAGAGCAGCGCCGTGGCGGAAGCCATGAACCAGATGATCGGCAGCGCGGCCACTTCCATGGCCACCATCTTTCGACGCAGCGTCAAAATCAGCCCGCCCCGGTTGACAGCCGTACATTTTGGAAGTGAAAGCTACACATTTCCCTGGTCTGAGGACCAGGCAATAGCAATAGTATATTTTAAAATGGAAATTGAGGACCTGATTGACAGCCAGATCATGCAGGTCATACCGGTGGAAGTAGCTAAAGCTGAAGTGGCTATGCTTATGAACCCCCAGGCACCGGAAGCAGAACCGGCCGGGAAGGATACTCCTCCGGCTTTGGAAACCATGCCTGGTAGCCAGACAACGGGCCAGGCCGCTGCCCCCGTCACCCCGGTAGCTGCATCGGCGGCAGAGAAATCCGGAAATGGAGCAACCGCCGCATCCCCGGCAGCATCGGTACCCCCGGCTCCGGATCCCAATGAGCATCGTGGGCAGGTGTATGGTACGCCGGCGCGGAATATTGACCTGATCCTGGACGTACCCCTGGATGTGGAGGTCATCCTGGGGACGGCCATGAAGCGTATCCGGGATATTTTAAACCTGGCCCCGGGCGCCATAATCGAACTGGACCGCCTGGTGGAAGAGCCGGTGCAAATAGCCGTTAACGGTACCCCCATTGCCCGGGGAGAAGTAGTTGTCGTCAACGAAAATTTTGGCGTGCGGATTACTCACATTATGGATCCCTATGAACGCATTAACCATTTGCGGCAATAGCTCCTGACTGCCAGGGGATAAAAAATAAGCCGGAAGCCTGCTGGCTTTCCGGCCGGGGGCAGCTACAACTGGTTTTGCATAACCAACTGTTCAGCTTTTTCAATGGCTAGTCGGACCAGGTTGCCGCACTGTCGGGATGGTACGCCGCCCCATCCCTCCCTGACCACGGTGTCGTATACACCCAGCTCCCGGGCCAGTTCATACTTGAGAGCATCGGACATAACCCCGCGCCTTCTGGCCATGATCCAGCCTCCTTTTTGTACTGCCCTCCTATCAATTAGCTTCGGCAGATATCCTCCTCACCATACAAGACATTGCTGGTACGGATGTCATAATAGAGAAGAGAAGGGTACGCTTAAATTTAACAGGCCGGGTTAAAACCCGGCCTGCAAATTTAAGCCTAGTGGAGGCGCACCCGGTCGGCGCCGTGATCCTTCAAGATCCGGTTGGCCTGATCGGCGCGCTGGTCGTCACAACGGACGGAAACGAGGATCTTCCCCTGGCGGACGTCGTTTTCATATTCCCGACCTTCAGCTTCCGGAATACCCCAGTCGATAAGCCCGCCGGCAACGCCGCCTGTGGCCGCCCCTGAAAGCAGGCCGGCAATGGGACCGGCGGCAATAAGGGGACCCAGCCCGGGAATGAACAGGGCCCCGGCCCCGGCTGCCAGGCCGGCCAGGCCGCCCAGGACACCGCCGGTGGTAACACCGTCGCTGATGCCGCCGGCGTCAACGCCCATATTGAGGCCGCCGGCACCTTCCCGGTCGCCCGCCTCACCGCCCTTATCGCGGGCCAGGATGGATATCTCCTTGTCGAAGCCGGCCCGGCGCAGGTCTTCAACCGCTTCTTTGGCTACCTGTTCATTGCTAAAGACGGCAACTACTGTCTTGGCCATGTCTGTATCCTCCTTATGGAAAATCCAAATTCAATCTTATTATGGCCTTTTCCCCGGGCCGTATACAGGTATAATTAAAAGAAAAAGTTACTAAAAAAATATTGTTTTAGAGGAGCAGGTGGGCGTGAAGTATGATGTCATAATCTGCGGTGCCGGGCCGGCAGGCAGTACCTGCGGCCGCATGCTGGCCCGCCGGGGACTTAAGGTTTTACTTTTAGATAAGGCCAGATTTCCCCGCTATAAACCCTGCGGTGGCGGTTTAACCGGCAAAGCGTTGCGGGAACTGGAACCGGGCTGGGAAAAATTAAAGGAAGATAGCACCCGGGAAGTTATTTTTTACCATCGCCAGGAGAAGCCCATTAGCATAACTTACCAGCAGCCGGTCATTCAAATGGTAAGCAGGGAGAAACTCGATGCCTGGTTGCTGGAGCAGGCGGCCGCCGCCGGGGCCACAGTCCGTGACGGCTATAAGGTAACGGCCGTGGCCGAAACGGCGACCGGGGTGACAGTCTCCGGGGAAGACGGTAGTATCATCCAGGGCGATTTCCTGGTCGGGGCTGATGGGGCCAGGAGCCTGGTGCGTAAGAGCCTCCCCTTTAATACCGGGACGGCTGCCGGTGTGACCTTGGAATGCGAGATTCCGGTTGACGAGGGGGTCCTGGCTGCCTACCGGGGCCGGGTGCATTTGAGCTACGGCGGCATCCCGGCCGGGTATGGCTGGATATTTCCCAAGGGGGACCACCTATCGGTGGGGATTGGCTCTTTTACCCGGCAGGTGAAGGGCCTGCAGCGCTATTTTTATGACTTCTGCCGGGGCCTGGGGCTGAAAATACCGGAGGGGATACGCTGCCGCGGTGCCGTTATTCCGGCCGCCAGCGGTAAGGCCGGTACTTTACATACGGGCAGGACGGTGCTGGCCGGTGACGCCGCCGGGTTGGTGGATCCCTTTTCCGGGGAAGGCATTTACTATGCTTTAAGGAGCGGCCGCCTGGCGGCAGAGGCGATTTCAGCCGCCCTGGCCGGCCAGGAGGGTCTGGAAAATTATACAAGGAAAATTCACGCCGAGATAATGCCACCCCTAGGCTATGCCTGGCGTATTGCCAGGGTAGTCTATGCCCTGACGCCGGTGGTGCACCGGCTGGTGACGGCCAACCCGGAGGTGGCCCGGCGCCTGGTGGATGTCCTTTTCGGCGGGGATACTTATGAAGACCTCTGGCAGTACCTTGTAAAGCGTTACGCCATCTTTCGTCTGGCCCGGTAAAAAACTGGCGGCCGGAATTAGCCCGGCAGCAATGTCTCCAGTAGCCTGGCCAGAAGGCTGGTAAAGGGCAGGGCAGCCAGGGAAGAGACCAGGTTAAACAGGGTGTGGAAGTGGGCTACCTGGCGGGGCAGGTCGGGCGTGAGCCAGGTAAGAAGCTGGAGTATTAGGGGCAGGAAGGGCAGGCAGAGGATGGCTCCGGTGACATTGATCACGAGGTGGGCCAGGGCCGTCCTTTTGGCCGCCCGGGAGGAAAAGAGGGCGGCAATGAGAGCCGTCAGGCAGGTGCCGATATTGGCCCCCAGGACAATATGCAGGGCTCCCGAGGGTGGCAGGACGCCGTGGCCGGCCAGGACCATGGCCATACCCGCAACGACGCTACTGGAGTGGAGTAAGCCGGTAAGCAGGGTTCCCGCCAGGATCCCCTGCCAGGGGCTGGCGGCAGCGATGCTTAAAAGCCCAAGGAGGGCAGGGCTGTCCCTAAAAGGCAGGAGAGAGGAAGTCATAAGGTCCAGGCTGAAGAAGATTAAACCTGTGCCAGCGCAGGCCGTCCCGGCAGCCCGGCTGGAGGGGACTAGAATTAAAGGGATGCCGACGACTAAAAGCGGCAGGGTAATTTTACTTAAGTTCAGGGACAGGAACTGGACAGTAACACAGGTGCCGACATTGGCCCCCAGGATTACCCCCAGGCTTTGATAGAAGGAAATAGCGCCGCCGTCTACCAGCCCCACGGTGAGGACGGTGACGGCCGTGCTGGACTGGACCAGGGCGGTAGCCAGCGTTCCCCAGATGAAGCCCTGCCAGGGCGTAGCTGTTGCCCGGCGGATCATAATTTCCAGGTATGAACGGCCCAGGGCCACCAGACCCCGGCGCAGCAGCTGCACCCCCAGGAGGAGGAGACTTACGCCGGCGGCAAACTGCAGGAGAGGGAAGAGCATTATTTCACCCCTTAGCTTTTATGTTGGGGGGCTTTTTTTTATGCCTGGCTTTTTTTCTATCAAAAAGAGGAATCTGGCCGGTAAGCAAGAATATTTAAAGAGAGTGTTTTTTGTGGCCGTTTAAGTTCTGGCAGGAACAAGGGAGAGGGTGAGGAGAATGGAACGGGTGGAATTAGCCGGTGCTTTACGGGAAAGCCAGGCTCTAAAGAAACAGGTAGAAGCCGCCAGCGGCGTCTCTTTAAGCGACTGCTACCAGTGCGGCAAGTGTTCCGCCGGCTGCCCGGTAGCCGCATGGATGGACTACACGCCGCGGCAGGTTATCCGTCTGCTGCAACTGGGCCTGGGGGAAGACGCGCTGAAAAGCCATACCCCCTGGCTCTGCGCCTGTTGCCAGGCCTGTTACACCCGCTGCCCCCGAGAAGTCAACCTGCCGCGGTTGATGGAAGCGGTACGCCAGGAAGCTCGCCGCCGGGGGATGATTAACGAGAAAAAGGTGGATATTTTTGACCAGGCTTTCTTAAGCAGCTTGGAACGTTACGGCCGCGCCCACGAGATGGGGCTCATAATCCAGTACAACCTGCAGTCAGGTCAGCCCTTTAAGGATGCCCTGCTGGCGCCGCCCTTGCTGTTGAAGGGTAAAATCAGTCCTATACCAGCGAAGATCAAGAACATCGCCGAGGTGAAGAACATCTTCGCCCGAGTGCGGGCTAAAGGAGGTGGCCGGCATTGAAATACGCCTATTATCCCGGCTGTTCCCTGGAGGCTACGGCCAAAGAATATAACCAGTCGGCTAAAATAGTGGCCAGACACCTGGGGGTGGAGCTGTGGGAGATCCCCGACTGGAGCTGCTGTGGTGCTACTGCCGCCCACAATAACGACCACCTCCTGTCCCTGGCCCTGCCGGCCCGCAATCTCGCCCTGGCCGAAGCCGAGGGCCTGGATGTTGCCGTGCCCTGCGCCGCCTGTTTTAACCGCCTGCGGGCTGCCGAGGCCGCCGTGCGGGAGTCGGAAAGCATGCGGACGACCATCAGTGAAATCATCGGCCGGGATTACCGGGCTACTAATAGGACACGGGCCTTGCTGGACGTTATGGTCAATGAGGTCGGCCTGGAGAAGATCAAGGAACAGGTGGTCAAGCCCCTGACGGGGCTGAAACTAGCGGCCTATTACGGCTGCCTCCTGGTCCGGCCGCCTAAACTTACGGCTTTTGACGACCCGGAAGATCCCACGACCATGGACCACCTTATTCAAGCCCTGGGCGGCGAGGCCGTCAGCTGGTCCTACAAGACCGAGTGCTGCGGCGGGAGTCTCGCCACCGCGCGGACGGATATCGGAGTGCGGATGATCTTTCAGATCCTGCGCCATGCCCGGGACGCCGGGGCAGAAGGTATCGTAACGGCCTGCCCCCTGTGCTTCTTAAACCTGGACATGCGGCAGAATCAAGCCGCCGCATCCCATGGCGAGCAGATCAATTTGCCCATCTTTTACTTCACCGAACTGATGGGTATAGCCTTGGGCTACGCGCCTAAAGACCTGGGACTGACCACCCACTTTGTTAACCCGGTCCCAATGCTTGAGGCCAGGGACATCCTGCGGCATCCTGCCACAAGGAGGGAAACGGCATGAAGCGTATTGGCGTCTTTGTCTGCCATTGCGGTACCAACATTGCTGCGGTAGTTGATGTCAAAAAGGTGGCCGAGGCCGCCAGGAGTTTTCCCGACGTGGTTTATGCCACCAATTACCAGTATATGTGCTCCGATCCGGGGCAGGAACTAATTCGCAAGGCCATTAAAGAACAGCGCCTGGACCGGGTGGTTGTTGCTTCCTGCTCGCCCCGGCTTCATGAACCCACCTTCAGGAAAACTTGTGAAAGCGCCGGGGTAAATCCTTACCTCTTTGAAATGGCCAACATCCGCGAGCAATGCGCCTGGGTCCATGCTAAAGATAAGGAAGGAGCAACACTAAAGGCCATTGACCTGGTGCGGGCGGCCGTGGCCAAAGTCCGCCGCAATGTTCCCCTCTCTGCCGGTACCATTTCCATTACCAAGAGGGCGCTGGTCATTGGCGCCGGTATTGCCGGCATGCAGGCGGCCCTGGATATCGCCGATGCCGGTTATGAAGTCATGCTCCTGGACCGCGAGCCGACCATTGGCGGCAACATGGTCAAGCTGGACAAGACCTTCCCGACCCTGGACTGTTCTGCTTGAATAAGCACGCCGAAAATGGTTGCTGCGGCGCAGCACCCTAACATTCAATTAATGACCTATGCGGAAGTAGAGAATGTCGCCGGCTATGTGGGCAATTTTGAAGTAACGATCCGCAAGAAAGCCCGGTCGGTGGACCCTGTAAAGTGTACCGGCTGCGGTACCTGCTGGGAGAAGTGCCCCACCAGGGTGGACAGCGAGTTTGACCTGGGTTTAGGCAAGCGCAAGGCCATTTACCTGCCCTTCCCCCAGGCGGTGCCGGCGGTGCCGGTTATCGACCGTGAGCACTGCCGCCAGTTTACGAAGGGTAAATGCGGTGTTTGCCAGAAGGTCTGCCCGGCCAAAGCCATAGATTACGAGCAGCAGGATGAAGTTATCACCGAAAAATTCGGGGCCATTGTCGTGGCTACCGGCTATGACCTCTTTAAATGGGAAGAGGTTTACGGTGAGTACGGCTACGGCAAATACCCCGATGTCATAACAGGCATGCACTTTGAACGCCTGAACAATGCCTCCGGGCCTACGGGCGGCAAGATTGTCCGGCCCTCGGACGGCAAAGAACCCAAAACGGTAGTTTTCATTAAATGTGTTGGTTCCCGGGATGAGGCCAAGGGTAAAAGTTACTGCTCCCGGGCCTGCTGCATGTACACGGCCAAGCACGCCCACCAGGTGCTGGAGAAGATCCCCGAATCCCAGGCCATTGTCTTCTATATGGATATCCGCACCCCCGGCAAGGCTTATGAGGAGTTTCTCCAGCGTACTGTCCATGAAGGGGCCGTCTATGTCCGGGGCCGGGTGAGCCGCGTCTTCCAGGAGGGGGACAAGCTCATCGTCCGCGGTGAGGATACTTTACTCGGCCGCCAGGTGGAGGTGGCGGCCGACATGGTCGTCCTGGCTACGGCCATGGTACCCAGCGAAGGATGGGAGCAGGTAGCCAAGATGCTGGGTCTGCAGGTAGATAAAGATGGCTTCTTCCAGGAGGCCCACCCGAAACTCAGACCGGTGGAAACCTTTACGGCCGGCGTCTTCCTGGCCGGGGCCTGCCAGGGACCCAAGGATATCCCTGACACAGTATCCCAGGCCAGCGCTGCGGCTGTTAAGGTCTGCCAGCTCTTCGCTAAAGATGAAATGGCCACCGACCCCATGATTGCGGCGGTGGATGAAAGCATCTGCGCCGGGTGTGCCATGTGCGAGCCGATCTGCCCCTACAAGGCCATTTCCATGAAGACCATTACTGAACGGGTGGCCGGCAGGCAGGTGAGCCGCCGGGTGGCAGCGGTCAACAGCGGCCTCTGCCAGGGTTGCGGCGCTTGCTCGGTGGCCTGCCCGTCGAGTGCCATGAACCTCAAAGGCTTCACCAATGAACAAATACTGGCGGAGGTGGATGCGGTATGTCTGTAGCGGCCGAAGTCAAAGGCTGGGAGCCCAAGATTGTCGCCTTTTGCTGCCACTGGTGCGCCTATGCCGGTGCCGACCTGGCGGGCCTTAACCGCCTGCAGTACCCGGCCAATGCCCGGATCGTGCGGGTGCCCTGTTCCGGCCGGGTCAATCCCCAGTTTGTCCTGCGGGCCTTCCAGCGCGGTGCCGACGGCGTGCTGGTAGCCGGCTGACACCCCGGCGACTGCCACTATGTTAGTGGCAATTACTTCACCCGCCGCCGTTTCCTCCTCATGCAGCGGGTCTTGCAGTTCATGGGCCTGGAGCCGGAGCGTTTCCAGGCACGCTGGGTGTCGGGTTCCGAGGGACCCCGCTTTGCCGAGATAATCACCCAGATGACGGAGGACATCCGGGCTCTGGGGCCCAACAGAAAGCTGAGGGATGGCGCATGAGCAGCATGCAAGAACAAATGCGTGCCCGGGCCCGGGACTTACTGACCAGGGGCGAGGTTAAAATGGTAATCGGCTGGGAAAAGGGTACCTTCTGGTACCTGTCGCCCCCAGTCTTTATCACCGACCCGGGGGATTGCGACCGCCTGGTCTGGGATGAGTTTTGCACCAATAACCTGGCCAAGTACCTCCTGGACTACAAGCTCTCGGAGGAGAAAATCGCCCTCTTTGTTAAGGGCTGCGACGCCCGGGGCATTGTGCGCCTCCTCCAGGACAACCAGATTGACCGGGAAAAGGTCTACCTAATTGGTATTAAATGCCCCGGTGTGAAGGATGGCCGCCAGGCGGCCGCCCTGGGGGAAGAAAGACGTAGCGAGGTACCCCTGGCCGAGAAGTGCCGCTACTGCACCCATCCCGAACCGGTAATTTATGATGAGCTCCTCCAGGAGGATGGCGGGACCGCTATCAGGGAGGCAGCGGATGCCCAGGAGGGCCGGTTTGCTGGAGTCGCCAGGGTGGAAGCCATGTCCCCCGACGAGCGCTACGCCTTCTGGACAGGTGCATACGACCGCTGCCTGCGCTGCTACGCCTGCCGCAACATATGCCCGGCCTGCAACTGCCGCGAGTGCATCTTTGACCGCAGCCAGTCCGGTTGGTGCGGCAAGCAGATGAGCCGCAGCGAAAATATGTTTTTTGCCATTACCCGGGCCATGCACGTAGCCGGCCGCTGCATCGAATGCGGCGAGTGCGAGCGGGTCTGCCCGGAAGGGATTCCCATTATGACCCTCAACAAGAAGATTATCAAAGACCTGAACGAGCTCTTTGGCGAATATGAAGCCGGGGTAAATTTGGAGGCCCGGCCGCCCCTGGGCCAGTATAAACTTGATGATCCCGAAGAATTTCACTAGGAGGGAGGTGGGGACATGTTAAAAATTGCCAAAGAAAAATTACCCGAACTTTTGCAGGCCTGGGCTGCAGGAGCTAAAGTTTTTGTTCCCCAGGAAAAAGGCGGGGTAAGCGTTTTCCTGCCCTGGGAGGGTCAGGGGAAGCTTACCCTGGGGGAGGGCAATACCCTGGAGCCCCCCAAGGATCTCTTCTTCCCCCGGACCGAAACCATGTACCGTTACCAGGTGCAGGGGAAAGAGGCAAGCCTAACGGAGGTCCCCCCCCTGGAGGAAAAGCGGGTGCTGGTGGGTATCCGTTCCTGCGATGCCCGCAGCCTCCTGATTATGGACGATGTTTTCTTGACCCGCGGGTATGTAGATGAATTTTACCGCCAGCGGCGGGAAAATACCCGCGTGGTAGCCCTGGCCTGTAGTGAAGCCAGCCCCACCTGCTTCTGCACATCCTTTGGTATTGATCCCGGGCGGGCAGAAGGGGTCGATGTCCAGATGTGGCCTGTCGCCGAAGGGTACCTCCTGGAAGCCCTCACCCCGGCAGGCCAGGAACTGCTGGGCCAAGGTTCTTCCCTCCTGCAGGAGGCCGGCTCCGAGAATATACCGGCAGCAGCCAGAACAAGCCTGGCAGTAGAGGTAAGCGGGGTAACGGAAAAACTGCAGGGAATGTTTGAGCACCCCTACTGGACGGCCGTCAGCCGCAAGTGCCTGGGCTGCGGCGCCTGCACTTACCTCTGTCCCACCTGCCACTGCTTCGACATCCAGGGCGAAAACCGGGGCAACAGCGGCTACAAATTCCGCTGCTGGGATTCCTGCATGTTCTCGGAATATACCCGTATGGCCGGCGGCCACAACCCGCGGCCGTCGAAAAAGGAGCGCTTGCGCAACCGCTTCCTGCATAAGCTCCAGTATTTTCCGGAACGCTACGGCAAGTTCGCATGTGTGGGCTGCGGCCGCTGCCTGGATCGCTGCCCGGTGAATGTCGACATTACCCGGGTAATCCGTGAGGTCAAGGAGGTGACCCTGTAATGGCTGAAACAGCGCGGGTCAACCCCCTGGTACCCAGGACGGGGCGCATTATCAAGATCGTGGACGAGACGCCCGATGTAAAGACTTTCCACATCACCACCGACAGCGGCAAGCCCTTTACGCCCCTGCCGGGGCAGCTGGCCATGCTCTCCCTGCTGGATGTAGGGGAAGCCATGTTCTCCATCACCTCCCAGGGACCGGAGCACCTGGAGCTGGCCATTAAAAGGGTCGGCATGCTAACCGATGCCCTCCATGAAGCTGAAGAAGGACAGACGGTAGGTATCCGGGGGCCCTACGGCAACGGCTTTCCCGTGGAGGAGCTTAAAGGCAAGGACCTGCTTTTCATCGGCGGCGGTATCGGCCTGGCACCGGTACGTTCCCTGATTAATTACTGCATTGAGCACCGGCAGGATTACGGCCACCTGTGGATCATCTACGGTGCCCGCTCGCCGGCTGATCTCTGCTTTAAGGACGACCTTTTCAATAACTGGCCGAGAGTGGAAAACTGCCGGGTCGACGTGACGGTGGATAAAGGCGATGCCGGCTGGCAAGGCCATGAGGGTTTTGTGCCGGCCTTCGTGGAAGAGCTGCATCCGGATCCGGCGGGGAGAGTAGCTATTACCTGCGGGCCGCCCATTATGATCAAGTTTGTCCTCCAGTCCATGGAGAAGCTGGGGTATAAAGACGACCAGATTATCACCACCCTGGAGATGCGCATGAAGTGCGGCATCGGCAAGTGCGGCCGCTGTAATCTGGGCAGCTGCTACGTCTGCCTGGACGGCCCCGTCTTCACCCTGGCCCAGCTGAAGCAGCTGCCGAACGAGTATTAAGGTCCTACTCAATAAGTATTTTAGGCGCTGGCTTTGTTTTCGTTCGCTCCATGGCCTTCGCTGAGCGGCCTACGGCTCAGCCTCCGGCTCGGGCGGGGTTCCCGGCCTATTCGGCATCCTTGCCTCAGAGGCCGGCCTCGGACATCCTGTCCTCGGCCCCGCCCTCGCTCTTTGGCTTCGCCAAGGCCGCTTTGCCGCTCAGGCCAAGTCGCTCACTCTCAACAAAGCCAGGCCGATTAGCAAGAAGCTATACTCGAAGGAGTTTATCATGCCGGCTGACTACCATATTCACGGGCTGGCCCATGTGGGGCCGCCCCATACCGTCGAACGCCTTTTACCATACGTAGAAGCAGCTAAGGCTACCGGCCTTACGGAAATAGGTTTTGCCGACCACGACCGCTACCTGGAAGGCCTCGATTTCAACGTCTTTCCTGAGCTGGAGCGGGTAACCGGGATGCCCGTCCGCGCCGGGCTGGAGGTGGACTTCCGACCCGGCAAAGACCACCGCCGGGAACTGGCCGGCCGCCCCTGGGATTACCTCATTGGCTCGGTCCATGCCATCGGTGACTGGGATTTCGACCGCCCGGGCCAGGAGGCGGGCTTTACCGCCTGGGATATAGACGAGCTTTATATCACCTACTTCGACCTGGTGGCCCGGGCTGCGGCAACGGGCCTCTTCCAGATCATCGGCCACCTGGACCTGATTAAAATTTACGGCCACCGGCCCCGGAGGCCGGTCCTGGAGCTGGCCGAACCGGCGTTAAAGGTGATTGCAGGGAGTGGTGCGGCTATGGAAATAAATACTGCCGGCTTATTTAAGCCGGTGGGGGAGATTTACCCGGCCCGGGAACTGTTGGAGCGGGCCTTCAGCCTCAATATCCCCGTAACCATCGGGTCGGATGCCCACGCTCCCGGCGAGGTGGCCCGAGAACGACAACGGGCGCGGGAGCTCCTGCGCCGGGTTGGTTATACCTGCCTGGCCACTTTCTGCCGCCGGGAGATGGCGACGGAACCTATAGACTAGATAAACCCTTGTTAGGGGAGAAAACTCTTTTTATGATAAAATAGTGAAAGTTGCGGTTCAAGGGGAGTAGCCCCGGATATTCCGGTACCAGGTTCGTCAGCACGGCTGCCAAGCCCGGGCCTGGTAGGTAACGTGCGAGACCTTCACCGCCCGCAAGGGCGATGAGGGTTTTTTATTACTCTTATTAAAGCCAGATAATCAGGAGATATTATAGGAGAAGGGAGAAACTATGCTGGATGTAGTCTTGCTTTTAGTCAGCCTGGGAGTTATCCTTGTGGGGGCAGAAGGGTTTACCAACGGTGTCGAATGGCTGGGTAAGAAGCTAAAACTAACAGAAGGCGCCGTGGGGAGCATCCTGGCAGCCGTAGGTACCGCCCTGCCGGAAACGATGATCCCGATTGTTGCCATTCTCTTCGGCGGTGGCGGCCATGCCGGGGAAGAGATAGGTATTGGTGCCATCCTGGGGGCGCCCTTTATGCTCAGTACCCTGGCCTTCTTCATTACAGGTGTTGCTGTGATTGCTTATCGCAGTCGCCGGCCCAATTTCCCCAGGATGAACCTGGATACCAGGACCATGGGGCGGGATTTAAGTTTCTTTCTCCTCGTTTATACCGTGGCCGTCCTGGCCTCATTCCTGGGGGCCCACATCTGGAAGCAAATAATTGCTATTGGGCTGGTGATAGCCTATGCTATTTATGCTTACCTGACGGTCACCAACGGTCATACCCTGGAAGAAGGGGAGGAGCTGAACCCCCTTTACCTGGCTCGGAAAGCAGCTGAGCCGGCTACGGTGGTTATTTTAAGCCAGGTGATCCTGTCCCTGGGGTTGATTGTCGGGGGTGCCCGTCTCTTCGTCAACGGGGTAGAAGACCTGGCGCGGATTATGGGCATCCCGCCCTTTGTCCTGGCCCTCATTATTGCCCCCATAGCCACGGAATTGCCGGAGAAATTTAACAGCATCATCTGGGTGGGCCGCGGCAAGGATACCCTGGCCCTGGGCAATATTACCGGTGCTATGGTCTTCCAGAGTTCGGTGATCCCGGCGGTGGGTATCACCATGACCAGCTGGGAGTTAACCCAGGGAGCGTTGATCAGTGCCGTACTGGCTATTGCCTCGGCCGGCCTGGTGTTCCTCCAGATCAGCCGCAAGAAATACCTGACGCCCTACACCCTGGTGGGTGGCGGCGCTTTCTACAGCATCTTTGTCCTCCTAGTTATTAGTGGCTTTATCCGCTGAAAAAGGTTGCTTAATCCTTACATAACAGGAAAAACCCGGTGTGCAAACGCCGGGTTTTTTAGTATACTGGAACAGGAAGGAAGGTGGCCTAAATATGCCCCGGGTAATCGTAGTGGGTGGAGGTTGGGCGGGCTGTGCGGCAGCCCTGGCTGCCCGCCAGGCAGGTGCGGAGGTAATCCTCCTGGAGCGGACGGATATGCTCCTGGGCACCGGCCTGGTGGGAGGGATTATGCGCAATAACGGCCGTTTTACGGCAGCGGAGGAAATGATTACCCTGGGCGGGGGGAGGTTGTTCGCGCTTTGCGACAGCATTGCCCGGCACCGCAATATCCATTTTGCTGGCCACCGTCATGCCTGGCTTTACGATGTAGCCCGCATTGAACCCCTGGTCCGGCAGGCTTTGCAGGAAGCCGGTATTGATGTACGCCCTTTAAGCCGGGTGACTGCCGTCCAGGTGGCGGACAACAGCCTCCAGGCCGTCCGTACCGAAGAGGGCCGGACTTACCACGGTGAGGCCTTTGTCGACGCTACCGGTACGGCGGGGCCGCCGGCCAACTGCCGCCGTTACGGCAATGGGTGTGCCATGTGCATCTACCGCTGCCCCACTTTTGGCGGCCGCGTGAGCCTGGCCGCCCTGGCTGGGTTAAAGGAATATGCGGCTTTGAGGCGGGGCGGCGGCCGCGGAGCCTTAAGCGGGTCCTGCAAGCTCCATAAAGGTTCCCTGGCTCCCTGGCTGGTGTCCGAACTGGAGGAAAAAGGAGTGGCCGTCCTGCCCGTGCCGCCCGGTTTGCTAGCTAAAGGCGAACTGCTTCAGCGCAAGGCCTGTCAGCAGTATGCCCTGCCCGACTATGCGGCCAACGTTATCCTCCTGGATACCGGTCACGCCAAGCTTATGGCTCCCTTTTTCCCCCTGGAAGCCCTGCGCCGGATAGCCGGCCTGGAAAACGCCCGCTTTGAAGATCCCTATGCCGGCGGCACCGGCAATTCGGTACGCTTCCTGGCCATGGTACCCCGGGACGATACTTTACAGGTACGGGGCCTGGCCAATGTTTTCTGTGCCGGGGAAAAGGCCGGTCCCTTTGTCGGCCATACCGAGGCCATTGTCACCGGGACTCTGGCCGGTCATAACGCTGTGCGCCTACTGACAGGGAGGGAACTCCTGGTTTTGCCTTCTACCCTGGCTGTAGGTGATATAATTGCCTATGCCAGCCGCCAGGTGGATAAGGGCGATGGGCTCTACCAGCGTTTTACCTTTTCCGGGTCCGTTTATTTTGAGCGCATGCAAAACCTGGAGCTCTACACTACCGACCGGGAGGTTATCAGGAAAAGGGTGGCTGACCTGGCCGGTATTTTTTCTGTACCGTTGTTAGGAAGGAAATAGGCGCCAGGTGCCGAATAAGAATTGGTGGCGAGCCACCATTATTGCGAGTATAAAAATGACGGGCTGGCATTTGCCGGAAGCGAGCGAGCTTCTACCGAGCGGCGAAGCGGCCCAGGTGAAGCCGAGGGATGATAAGCGGGGGCGAGGACAGCGAGGCCTGCGGCCGGATTCTAAAGGCAAGGATGCCGAATAGGCCGGGAACCCCGCCTTAAGCCCTGGCTGATCCGCAGGCCGCGCCGCGAGGGCCATGGAGCGAGCACGACAATGCTAAAGTTATTTTGGTGAGGAGAGAAACCTTTTGACTGCAGAATTGCTGGCCCTGTTCACTACCGCCTTTATGGTAGGGCTTTCCGGCGCCCTGATGCCAGGACCGTTATTGACCCTGGCCATCGAAGAAAGTACCCGGCGGGGAGCCAGCGCCGGCCCTCTCCTGGTCCTGGGTCACGGCCTCCTGGAATTACTCATGCTGTTCCTGCTTCTTCTCGGCCTGGGCAGTTTCCTGGCCCATCCCACGGTTAGCAGGGTAGTAGCCGTCCTGGGAGGGGCGGTATTGCTCTGGTTGGGGACAGGCATGATCCTTAGCGTCATGGCCGGCCAGGTCCAGTTTACCTTGCCGGGAGATAAAGATAATCTCCCGGCCCTGCCGCCGCGGCCGGTTTTACGTACAGTAACCGCCGGCGGTTTAATCAGCCTGGCCAACCCCTACTGGTTGCTCTGGTGGGCAACCATCGGCGCCGCCTTTGTCGCCCAGGCGGCCCGTCTTGGTGCCGGTGGGGTAGCTCTCTTTTTTAGCGGCCATATTTTATCAGACCTGGGCTGGTACTCGCTGGTTGCTGCCGGAATAGCCGCCGGACGCCGCGTTATCAGCCAGCGGGCCTACCGGTATTTAATCCTGGCCTGCGGGTTGTTCCTGCTGGTTTTAGGTGTCCTCTTTATTGCGGCCGGTTACCGCGGCCGGATCAGCCTGTAAAATAGCGAGAGAGGTGATCCCCTCATGGAAGTTTATGATCGTGCCCATGAACTGGCACGTGCTTTGAGCAGGAGTAACGAATATAGCGATTATCGCCTGGCCCGGGCCAAACTGGAAAGCAATCCCGCCAACCTTAACATGCTGCGGGATTTCCGCCGGCGCCAGTTGGAGCTGGAAATGGCCGTTTTAAGCGGGAAGGAACCGGATCCAGCTTTAAAGCAGGCTGTGGAGGAAAGTTACCGCATTATCAGCCTCAATCCTTCTATAACAGCCTATCTTGCCGCCGAAGAAAGGGTAGCCCGGCTGCTGGCCGATATCCAGAAAATACTACTTGATGCCATACCTGAATGGGGAAAAGATATGGGTGGTGAGTTTGACAAAAAGTAAAATATTAGTTTACAATAGAAGTGATAATTGTTACCAACAAGCTGGTGAGGATTATGGAGCCAACAGGCAAGCGCATGACCAAACAGAAAAAAGTAATCCTGGACATCCTGCGTAATACCGATACTCACCCTACAGCCGACTGGATTTATGCCCAGGCGCGCAAAATTTTGCCCGATATCAGCCTGGGAACTGTTTACCGTAACCTTGGAGTCTTAAAAGAAGCCGGCGAGATTATGGAATTAAGTTACGGCAGCACCTACAGCCGCTATGACGGTAATCCCGAAAATCATTACCACTTTGTCTGTCTGGAGTGTGGCCGCATTACGGACCTCGATATGCCGGTGCACCACGAACTGGAAAAAGAAGCTGAAGCCAGTGGTTGCGGTAAAATTATCTATCACCGCCTGGAGTTTTACGGTATCTGCCCGGAATGCCAGCAGCAAAGGCAAGGCTAAAACCAGGTGCATAACCCCTGGTTATTTTTTTAAAGGATTCCCACATATAACCGAGAATTTAAATAAAGGCATTAATTTGGTCAGAGGTGGGGGCTGTGGCGGCCGATTGTATAAGGGTTGAAGGAAATACGGTAGAAGAGGCCATCCGCAGGGCTGCAAATCTCCTTAATGTTTTGCCTGAGGAACTGACGGTGGAAATAATCGATGCCGGGAGTAAGGGTTTTTTAGGCATAGGCTGCCGGCCGGCGGTGATATTGGCCCGGCCTGCCGGGGAAGTAGCAGTAACCGGGCAGGAGAGCAAGCCGCAACCTGATTTGGAGGCTGCCGGAGAAAGCAAGCCGGTTATCGAGACAGGTGACGGCGTGACGCCGGCGGGAGAGGAACGTCCCGCTTATGTTTGGGTTGAAGCTGGGCAGGTTCATATCGGCGGGGGGGAACTGCCGGCTACTATTATTCCCGGCGAACATTTCGAACTTTATGTTAACGACCGTCCTATAGCCGGCGAGGCAGCCGTACGGGCCGGCGACACCATTACCGTCAAGCCCAGGGAGGAGCTAAAAGATGGCGAGTGGAAATTGTCGGTAGCCAGCGATGGCCTGATGGCGAAATTAACAATTAAGCCAGGTTATAAACGGACCTGGAAGCTAAAAGACCAATCCCCGGCCAGCCGCCTGGAATTAAAGGGCGAACCGGTAGATGTAGTCCAGCCGGCCGTTACCCGGGAGGAGATCCTGGCCGAGTTAAACCGCCAGCAGGTTGTTTACGGGATTGACGAAGAAGCCATCCAGCAGGCGTGTACAGCGACCAGGGAGATGGAGATAGTCGTTGCCCGGGGCCAGGCGCCCCACCCCCCTGAAGATGCGCGGGTGGAATATCTTTTTTGTACCAGTGAAACTGCTAGAAGAGAAGTGGGCGAGGAGGAACGGGTGGACTACCGGGAGATGGTGGTCCGGGCCTCGGCGGCAGTTGGCGACCTCCTGGCCGTCAAGATACCGCCGCGGCCCGGCAAGCCGGGGATGACGGTTACCGGCAAAGCCATTCCTCCACCTGAACCGAAAGATGTCGAACTGGTGGCCGGGAAAGGGACGGAGGTTATCGATGGCCGGCGCTGTGTGGCCACGGCCGAGGGTCGTCCCCAGTTAAGCCAGCGGAAGGGGAAGGTAATAATTGATATTATCCCGGTCCTGGTACACCGGGGAGATGTGGACCTCGCTTCCGGTAACCTCAAGTTTAAAGGCTGTATCAATATTACCGGCAATGTTACCGAAACCATGCAGGTGGTTGCCAGCCAGGATGTCGAAATCGGTGGTGATGTTACCCAGGCCACAGTTCGCACGGGGGGATCCATTTTTATTCGCCACAACTGCATCGGCTCGCTCTTGATTGCCGGAGGTATGAACAGCATCTACCAGAGCGTAGAGCCAGTCTTAGCCGACCTGGTCGAGCAATTATCCCTTCTCCAGGCAGCCGCCGGGCAGCTGGAACAAGGCGCCAGGAGGCAGAGGGGACCGGCCTACTCCCTGAACACCGGTTACCTGCTTGGTGTCCTGGTGGAAAATAAGTTTAAAAAGTTGCCCTCCCTGGCAGCCAGGTTGGAGCAAATCACCAGGAGCGCGGAAGGAGGACCGGAGGAACAGAAATTAATCCAGCTGGGGCGTGAACTGGCCCAGGCCTTCGGGACGCCGGCTGCCATCCAGGGCCTCGATACGGTAAAACTGGCCCAAATGGCGGCCGCCATCGAGGAGATGGCCGCCTACTGCCGGCAGATACCTCGTGAGGGAGGCAATATTACTTTAAGCTATGCCCTCAACAGTAAACTCCAGGCCAGTGGTTGGGTTAAAGTTACCGGCCGCGGCTGTTTTAATACCGAGATTGTAACCGGGGGCAAGGTGGAGATCCAGGGCGTTTTTCGGGGCGGCAGCATTTATGCCGGTGATGATGTGTATATCAAAGAAATAGGCTCCAGTGGCGGGGCCAAAACCCTGGTAAGGGTTGCCGAAGGTAGGGTAATCAAAACCGGCAAGATCTGGCCGAACTGCACCCTGCAAATAGGCAAGCGTATCCGCCAGATTGATAATGAAGAAAATCAAGTGATGGCCTATTTAAATAGTGAAGGTGATATGATCCTGGGAATATTTTGATGTAAAAGAAGGTGCGGCTAAATGGCCGAGAACTGGGAATTTTTACGCCAGGTACCGGTATTTGCAGATCTAAGCCCGGAAGAGTTACAGCATATTGCTTCCCTGGCCCTTTTGCGCCGCTACCGTAAAAATATGTATATTTTTATGGAAGGCGAGCCCGGCGACGCTATATATTTTGTCAAAAAAGGGGCTATCAAGCTATTCCAGGTGCTGGAGGACGGCCGTGAAAAGATCCTGCACTTCGTCCGGGAAGGGGAAATCTTTGCCGAAGTCCTTTTATTCGAAGGCGGCCCTTACCCGGCCACGGCCGAGACCCTGGAAGATACCGAAGTAGGTATCATTCGTAACGCCGATATGGAAAGGCTTCTCAGCCAGCACGGGGAAATAGCCGTGAAAATCATTAAAGTTATGAGCCGACGCCTGCGCCGGGCCCAGGAACATATCCGGGACCTGGCTCTTAAAGGAGCTTACGGTCGCCTGGCCAGCACCCTGCTCCAGCTGGCCAGGGATTATGGGACGCCCAGGGAAGACGGTGTTACCATTGATCTCAATTTGAGCCAGCAGGAACTGGCCAGCCTGATCGGTACTTCCCGGGAGACGGTGGCCCGGATTTTAAGCGACTTTAAACGCCTGGGGGCCGTGGGAGTAGAACGCCAGCGAATTACCATCCTGTCGCCCCAAAAGCTGGCCGGCTGGGATTAAGCCGCTAATACGGGATTTTATACCTCCCGCCAGTTAAATAATACTGTTTAATCATTAGCCCTTGCGAAAAGAAATACAGGTATTATAAAATAATAACGAAAGCTAAAGGTTAAGGAGGGTTAAACAGAATGGATAGCCGGCAATCACCATCCGGCAGGCCGGAATCCAGCCAGGACTGGGTAGAGCGCCTGCAGTGGCTTGGTATTAAAGTGGAAGAACCACGGGAAAAGGGCGAGGATCACTCTGCTACCGTGTAAGGGATAATACATTGGCTTTGACCCTGCAGGGATCTCCAAACAAGGGGTAAAAACCTGCGGGGTTTTTTGTGTCTACCCCTTTTTACTTCCGGTGTGTTATCATAATATCCGGGAGGACCCCCATTCGCCATTTTTAGCAGAACTCTATATACACCAAGGGGGGTATACAAAGATGGAAAAGTTGCGCATCCTGGTAGCCGACGATGAAGCGGGCCTGCGCCAGCTGGTGCGCTTGTATTTAGAAAAAGAAGGTATGGTTGTTGCCGAGGCGGCCACCGGTCGCCAGGCCCTGGAGAAACTCCAGCAGGATAAATACGATCTCCTCATCCTGGACTTGATGATGCCCGACGGCGATGGGTGGAGTGTCTGCCGGGCAGTACGCCAGAAAATGGACCTGCCCATTATCATGCTTACGGCCCGGGGAGAAGAAATGGATCGTTTATTGGGTTTTGAGCTGGGAGCAGACGACTATGTGGTCAAGCCCTTCAGTCCCCGGGAACTGGTGGCCCGGGTGAAGGCTCTGTTGCGTCGGGCCGGGGCCAGCCCGCAGCGGGGAGAGCAGTTGCAATTTCCCGGCCTCAGCATTGATATTGCCGGCCGGGAGGTTAAAGTCGAAGGGCGGGTGGTAAACAACCTGACGCCCAAGGAGTTTGACCTTCTCCTTTTCCTGGCCCGGCACCCGGGCCAGGTCATGAGCCGGGAAAAGATCCTGGAAAAGGTCTGGGGTTATGATTTTTACGGCGACCTACGGACGGTAGATACCCATATCAAGAATCTGAGGGAAAAACTGGGCCGGGAGCGCGGGTTTATCACCACAGTCTGGGGTGTCGGTTACAAATTTGAGGTAGGTTCATGATCAGCAAAAGCATTACTACCAAGTTGTGGTTGCTCCTGGTTTCCCTGGTGGTGGTCAGCCTCCTGGCCATCGGCTTTTCCCTGCACCAGCTACTGGGTAATTTTTATTACCGGCAGCAGGTGGAAGATATGCTGGCTACAGGAGAGAAGCTGGCCAAGAGCCTGGCCGGTGCTGATGCCGGCAACCTGTCCGTTCATGCTGATATTCTCAGTAAGGTAGCCGGCGCCGGGGTGATGATCATTGACCGCAACGGCCTGGTAATTTCCTGCAGCAGTGATGCCGGGACAGGCATGGGTATGGGTATGGGTATGAGGATGGGCCATGGCTGGAGTCATGGCCTGCACCAGCACGGCGACTGGCCGGCAGCCGGTATGCACCTGGACGGTGACGAAATCCGGCAGGTGCTGGCGGGGAATACGGTTATCAAGCGGGGTTACCAGGACATCTTTAATACCAGGATGTTAATCGTGGCCGTGCCGATAAAGAACGCCGGGGGTGTTAACGGGGCGGTTATCCTGTTTGCCCCTGAGGCTTCTCTGAGTGCAGCTATAGGGGCTGTAGACCGCCTGATCCTTTATTCCGGCGTGGGGGCGGTACTGCTAGCCACCTTGCTGGCCTTTTTTGCCGCCCGTCGGGTAACCAGGTCCTTGAAGCAGATGAGCCTGGCGGCCCGGCAGATGGCCCGAGGCGATTTCAGCGGCCGGGTGCCGGTAACTTCCGAGGATGAACTGGGCCAGCTGGCCGGGAGCTTTAATTTTCTTGCCGAGGAACTGGCCCGGACCGTAGCCGCCCTGTCCCGGGAAAAGGAAAAGCTCGACCGGGTGGTCAGGGGTATGACTGACGGCGTCCTGGCCTTTGCACCTGACGGGCGGGTTCTTTTTGCCAATCCCCAGGCGGAAAAGCACCTGGGGCTGTCCCTGCCACCTGGGTCGACGTTGCCGGCAGAACTGCTGGCACCCTTGCGGGCAGCCGCAGAAGGCGAAGATGCTGCGGGAGAAATCAGGTGGCGGCAGCAAATCTTTGCCGTCCGGGCCGCGCCCCTGCAGGGGGAGGAGCCGGGTAGACCGGTGGCCGTGGCTATTATCCAGGATATAACCGCCCAAAAACAACTGGAGCAACTGCGCCGGGAATTCCTGGCCAGCGTCTCCCACGACCTGCGGACGCCCTTAAGCTTTATCCAGGGTTATGCCGAGGCCCTGGCGGACGGCCTGGCCGCCGGGGAAAAGGAGCGCCAGGAGTATACCAATATTATCCTGACCGAAGCCGGCCGCTTGCGGCGCCTGGTGGATGACCTGTTTGATTTGAATAAAATGGCGGCCGGCCAGCTATCCCTGGAAATGGCCGATGTCGATATCGGGGAATTGCTGGCCGGGGTGGCCCGGAAATACCGGCCCTTGCTGGCGGAGCACAAGCTGGAACTGGCAGTAGAAATACAGCCTTCTTTACCGGGGATCCGGGCCGACGCCGGACGCCTGGAGCAAATCATGGCCAATCTCCTGGACAACGCCCGGCACCACACGCCGCCGGGGGGCAGGATCAGGATAACAGCCGGACTGGTTGGCAATGAAATTAAGGTCAGCGTGGCTGACACAGGCAGCGGCATTCCTCCGGAAGATCTACCTTATATCTGGGAACGTTTTTACAAGGTAGACAAGTCCCGTTCCCGCCGGGATGGGGGCAGCGGCCTGGGCCTCGCCATAGTTAAAAGCCTGGTGGAAGCCCACGGCGGCCGGGTGGAGGTAGAAAGCCAGCTGGGTAAGGGGAGTACCTTCAGTTTCTACCTGCCCTTGTAGATGTGATCTATCTGTGATATTGTCAGGGTGAAATCCATCTGTAAAATTGTCAGTATGAATAAGGAGAGGACTACTATTGATTCAACAAATTTTCAGTTTACCTTCAGTGCAGTTTCAGTTGTGGCACGGATAATATAAACAGAAGGATAACTATGAAGGTGGTATATCAGGAATGCAACAATTAAAGGGGATCAAAATATTAGTAGTGGATGATGAACCAAATATACTACAATTTTTGGAACTCGGTCTGCAAAATGAAGGATTTGAAGTACAGACCGCCCAGGACGGCGTTACAGCCATTACCCTGCTCAAACAATTCCAGCCCCATGTCGTTATCCTTGATGTCATGATGCCAGGAATGGACGGTTTTGAGGTGTGCCGGATGCTCAAAAAAATGGAGAATGTGGCGGTGATTATGCTGACGGCCAGGGATGAAGTAGATGATCGGGTGAAGGGGCTCATGCTCGGGGCCGATGATTACATGGTAAAACCTTTTAGTTTTGAGGAGTTGCTCGCCAGGATATATGCCAGGGTCCGCAATCAATTTCCCAACTTATTTGGGGAAGTGGTGATCGGGCCGTTTCATATTGATGACCGCCGTAAAGAAATCAAGTTCAAAGACCGGGTTTTGGAGCTCTCGCCAACGGAATATGAACTCCTCAAATTATTAGTTCTCAATCACGGGTTGGTTTTAAGTAAAAGGATGATTTTGGATAAAGTTTGGGGTTATGACTTCGGGGGAGAGGAAAATATAGTTGAGGTGTACATACGTTCATTGCGGGATAAATTAAACGACAAAGATCATCAATTAATACGAACCATACGCGGATCGGGCTACCGGGTTGATTTATCATGAACCGCAAGAAAAGCATTTCCTTGAGCTTGTTTTTTGCTCCCAATTCGCTCCGGGTTCAACTGCTATCCCGGTCACTGCTGATCCTTGCCGTTTTGCTGGTGCTTATTGGCCTGTTTCAATATGTTTTCATGCGGGAGTTTATTTATAGGAATAAAGCTGCCAGCCTCCAGAGCCAGATCATGTCAATTCCTCGCTTTGCCTGGGAGCAAGCCGGCCCGGGCCGCCTGGGAAATGGCAATATGCGTCCGCCGCGTATTTTTATTCCTGAGACAAAACTAGCGTTTATTGATGCCAGGGGTAATTTTACCGTTTTATCGAGTGGACCTGACGGATCAGATCCCCCGCGGCTGGAAATGGTAGAGTATTTAGATGTTTTAAAGAAAGGACCGGGGCTGCAATATAAAGTTATTGACGGCGCCGGGGAGGACGAACAATTACTGGTATTACAACCTGTCCCTTCGGCTCCGGGGGAAATGCTGGGCGTTGTTCAGGTCAGTACTTCAACCGTACCCCTAAAGGAACTACTGTTTCGGCAGCTGCTTATCTTTTTGCTCCTTTCTCTTATTGCCATGTTCTTCGGTTTGCTCGCTTTTCTGCCGGTGCTCAACAGGACGCTGGTTCCGTTAATCAACATGGTGGATACCGCGGAACAAATCGATGCCGGGAATTTGGCCAGGCGTTTTCCCACCCGGCAGGGGCAGATGGAAATCGATCGCCTGGCAGAATCCTTTAACGGGATGCTGGAGCGGCTGGAAGCTTCCTTTAAAGCTGAAAAAGAAACCCAGGAACAGATGCGCCGTTTCATAGCGGATGCCTCTCATGAGCTGCGCACGCCGCTAACCTCGATTCACGGGTTTTTAGAGGTATTGCTTCGCGGTGCGGCCAATCAACCGGACCAGCTGCAGAAAGCTTTAAAAAGCATGCACAGCGAATCGGCCCGCCTTAACAAACTGGTCCATGATCTTCTTCTCCTGGCCAAACTGGACCGCACGCCTCATATGGAGCTTAAGGAAGGCTTACTGGATACCGTGGTCCGGGATATGGAGCCCCAGCTGCGTATTCTGGCCGGCAACAGGAAGCTGGACTTATGCCTCGAGCCAAACATGAAATGTAAATTTGATACGGATAAAATGAAACAGGTGATTTTGAACCTGTTTCATAATGCGGTGCAGCATACGGACCCGGAAAAGGGTCATATCAAGATTTCACTATGCAGCCAAAATGGCGGTGTGCAGTTGTCCGTGCAGGATAACGGGCAAGGGATCAGTGATACCCATCTCCCCCACGTCTTTGATCGCTTTTACCGTGTCGATTCTTCGCGGACGCGCAGGCATGGCGGGGCCGGTTTGGGCCTATCGATAGCCAAATCTATTATCGAGGCTCATGGAGGGACGATAGGCGTTAGTAGCCGCGAGGGGGAGGGGTGCACCTTTTACGTATGGCTTCCCCGCTAACCTGGGCATTCATTCTTAAAAATCGTGCCGGTCCGAGCTCTACGACGGCATTCATACACAGCTTAGCTGTGGGTGAATGCCGTTTTTGCTGCAGGCCCAACTAGTCGGTGCGAGTTTTTCAGTATATATTCAGCCATTACTCAATCAAAATTCAGTTGCCATTAAGGGACAATTAAGCTTAAGGGGGTATTATTGTAATAAAGTGAAAAGGCCCGGAATTACCGGTGGATGTTCATAATGACAATGAAACATGAGGAATGAAAGGGGAAACATGACAATGAGATCGAAACAAGGTTCGCGTTTCGATATGATCTTGATATGCATCGCCTTATTATCCGCTTTCTTGAATATCTTCAACATCTGGAAAGACCAGTACGCCAACGCCTATTACACAGCAGCGGTCACCAGTATGCTGCAGAGCTTCCATAATTTCTTCTACGCTTCTTTTGATCCGGCCGGGTACGTTACGGTGGATAAACCGCCGGTGGCGTTCTGGATCCAGACGATATTCGCGTATATCTTCGGGGTGCACGGGTGGAGCGTGATTCTCCCCCAGGCCCTGGCCGGTGTCGGCTCCGTCCTGCTGATGTATTACCTGGTCAGGCCGACTTTCGGGAGAACAGCTGCCCGGCTCGCTAGCCTGGTTATGGCCTGTACGCCTATTGCGGTTGCGGTGAGCCGGACGAACAATATCGACAGCTTGCTGGTATTTGCACTCCTGACAGCTACCTGGATGTTGTTCCGGGGAATTCGCAATCAGAAGTCGGCCTGGGTGCTGGGAGCCTTTGCCATGATCGGTGTCGGCTTTAATATAAAGATGCTGCAAGCTTACATGGTCGTACCGGCTTTTTACGTGTTTTACCTGCTTGCTTTCAAGAGCGAATGGAAAAAGAAACTGGCCGTCGTTGCGGCGGCTACAGTGATCATGGTAGCAGTATCTATATCCTGGGCAGTAGCCGTAGATATGACCCCCGGGGAAAACCGGCCCTATGTCGGCGGCAGTCAGACGAACTCTGTATTGGAGCTGGCCTTCGGTTATAATGGCATATCCCGCCTTACAGGGATGAACCGGGGAGGGCCGGGTCCCGGTGCAGCGCCGGGCCAGCAACAAAAACAGCAGGATCAAGGAAACAGGCCGGACCAGCAGCAAATGCCGCCGGATGGAAACAATGCGCCTGTTCAGCAGACCGGGCAAACGGATGGCAGCAACATGCCCGGCTGGCAGCAGGTGCCGGGTGACGGTTACAGGATGCAGGGCAGGATTTTACCGGAAGGCGCCGGCCCGGGTGCCGGTGGGAGACCGGGCCCGGTGCCCGGTTTTGCCGGCGGTGCTCCCCCGGGCCGGGATGGGGGCGGTGCCTTCGGCACCGGCCAGCCGGGCCCGTTGCGGCTGTTTCAAAGTGAACTCTCGGGGCAAATCAGCTGGTTGCTGCCCTTTGTAGCGGTTGCCTGCGCCGGTTTGCTGGCAGGCATTCGCCGAAGAAAGCCGCTTACCACCAAAGAAAATGAGACGTTGTTCTGGCTGGCCTGGTTGCTACCGGGGATGGCATTTTTTAGCGTGGCGCGCTTCTTCCATCACTATTACCTGATCATGCTCGCCCCCCCGATTGCAGCCCTTGTAGGAGCGGGATGGGTGGAGCTCTGGCAGTTATACCGGGACAAAGAAGGCTGGAAAATGTGGCTGCTGCCGGCAGGCCTTCTGGCAACAACAGCTTTTGAGCTGTATATACTACAGCCCTACCAGGAGCATATCGGTACGGGTTGGCCTGCCGGCATTGGGGCGGCTGGGACGGGTTTGGTCCTGGTATTGTTGCTGGCCGTTAAGAAAGAGAAACTGATTTCTATCGCTGCAATGGCCGGGATGCTGGTCTTGCTGGCGGCACCGCTCTACTGGGCCGCCACTCCCCTTCTGTATGGCGGTAACAGCATGCTGCCCCAGGCCGGCCCCAGTCAGCGGGTACCTGGCCCTGGACAGGGCGGGAGAGGCGGGCCGAACTCCGGTGTTAATTATAAACTGCTTGAATATGTGATCAGAAATAATACGGGGGAGAAATACCTTTTTGCCACCACCGATGCCAATACGGCCGCACCCTATATCATTGCCACCGGGAAAGCCGTCATGGCTATGGGCGGATTCAGCGGTTCCGACCCCATCCTCACGGTGGAGAAGTTGAAACAGATGGTGGCCGGCGGGGAAGTAAAATATTTCCTAATCCCTTCGCGTTCCGGTTTCGGGGGCAGAGGTGGTGCCGGCAGCGAAGTTATAGAGTGGATCCGCGCCAACAGTAACGCGGTGTCGGAGGAGGAATGGCAGGAAGGCAGCTCGGACGGCTTTCCAGGTGGCATGGGCAGGGACGGCTCCCTGACCTTATATGAAATCGATGTGGAGGAGGGAGGAAAAGTATGAACACCGATGTCCGGTATTCAATAGTTATCCCGGTCTATAACGAGGAAGCTGTCCTCGAGCAGACCTACCGGCGCTTGAAGCAGGTGATGGAGCGGGCCAGCGAACCTTATGAACTGATTTTTGTAAATGACGGCAGCTGCGACCGCTCCGCTGAGATAATCAAAGGTTTTAGAACACAGGATTCTTCAGTGAAACTCATAACCTTTTCCCGGAATTTTGGCCATCAAATCGCGATTAGCGCCGGGATGGACCATGCATCCGGGGAGGCTGTTGTAGTAATTGACGCTGACTTGCAGGACCCGCCGGAACTGATCCTGGATATGATCGCGAAATGGAAGGAAGGGTATGACGTCGTTTACGCCCGGCGAACGCAAAGGAAAGGAGAAACTTTTTTCAAGAAGGCAACGGCCCATTTATTTTACCGCCTCCTACGCGCCTGCACGGATATTGATATCCCCGTGGATACCGGCGACTTCCGCTTGATCGACCGGAAAGTATGCGACCAGTTAAAACGGCTGCCGGAAAAAAACCGTTATGTACGCGGGCTGGTGAGCTGGGTCGGCTTCAAGCAAACAGCCGTTGAGTATGTAAGGGATAAAAGGTGGGCCGGGGAGAGCAAGTACCCGCTTAAAAAGATGCTCAAGCTGTCCCTGGACGGTATCACCTCCTTTTCATCCAAGCCTATAAAAATAGCAAGCTATGCCGGAGCCCTGCTTACCTTTGCAGGCTTAATCTACATGCTGATTCTGCCGCTTTTCGAGGTTTTTACCGGAACGCCCCTTGCCGGCTGGCATATAGTCCTGGCCATGCAGCTATTGTTGACCGGTTTTATCCTCCTGATGCTGGGGATTAACGGGGAATATATCGGGCGGATTTATGATGAAGCAAGGGACCGCCCGCTGTATATTGTGGAGGAATACTGCGGGATAAAGGAAAAGAATGGTGAATGAAGAATGTTGTCAAATTTTACCGATCGTCCTCTCCAGTTTTTTAAATTTTGCCTGGTAGGAGCAGTAAACACTAGCGTTGATTTGGCGGTATTTATTTTCCTTACCGCCTGGAGCGTACCGATGATCCTGGCGCAGGGCATATCATATACCTGCGGCTTATTGAACAGTTTTTTCATGAACCGGGCGTGGACCTTCAAACGACGTGGGCAGCTTGCCGGCCAGTTCGCCAGGTTTCTAGCGTTAAATGTTGTCACATTAACCTTAACTTACGGGTTGCTGGTGCTGTTTCACTACTACATGGCATGGTCGACGCTCGCCAGCAAGTTCGTTGCCACGGGCGTGGGTCTGGTACTGAATTTTACCGGCAGCCGCTTATGGGTTTTTAGTTGAATTCATAAATATAATTTGCGGAGGTAGTAGGATGTTCAAAAAAATGCGTAACCTGCATCTATGGATCGGGCTGCTTACTTCTGTCTTAATTCTTCTCGAGGCTGTCACGGGACTGTTATTAATCCACCCGTCACTGCTGGGCGAGCCGGAAAGGGCACCTGCAATAGAAAGAAGTGCCCGTTCTACTAACCCGGAAAACCTTGTACCGGCAGCGACAACAAGCTCCAGACCTGCGGTTACGGATAACCTTGGTGCAGAGGTGCAGGGAGGACGGCCAGCTTTCCACGAAACTGGTGCCGCCGGGGCAGAGGATGCCAGGAGCGGTCTGGTGGGACTTATTCGCGGGTTACATGCCGGCAGGCTTGGCAGTTTAAATATCCGCTGGGCTATAGAGCTGGCAGCTATTAGCATGATCGTCCTCACAGTTACCGGGATCTACCTTTCCATTAAAATTTTAATACGCAGCAATAAGTAGCTGGTAGAAGAAAGGAGCAAATGGAGTGGTGCAGCCTGAGTATCTGTAAGGCCGCCATGGCGGCCTCCAGATAAACAGGAAAATGTGAGGGGGCATTTTATATGAAGCCGGTGCTGGTAACCGGGGGCGCAGGTTATATCGGGAGTCACACGGTACAGGAGTTAATTAAAGATGGGGCCCTGGTGGTCGTGCTGGACAATTTGTCGACCGGCCACCTGGATGCGGTCCATGCCCGGCATTTTTACGAAGGTGATATTGCAGACACCGCGCTGGTGGAACACATTATTAAGGAACACGGGATTAAATCCGTCATTCATTTTGCCGCGAAAAGCCTGGTAGGCGAATCGCTGGCCAAACCGGAGCTATATTTTTACGAGAACACGGTCAAGTCTTTTATGTTCTTCGAGGCGGCTGTGAAAGCCGGGGTAAAACACATTGTCTTTTCCTCTACGGCCGCCGTCTATGGGATACCGCCGGATATTCCCATCAGGGAAGAAACCATGCTTGCGCCGATTAATCCCTATGGCGATTCCAAACGTATGATTGAAAAATACCTGGAATGGATGGGTAAGGTGCATAGCATCAACTGGGTGGCCCTCCGCTATTTTAACGCGGCGGGGGCCTCGCTTGACGGCAGTTTGGGCGAAGACCACCGGCCCGAGACTCACCTCATCCCGTTGGTCCTGCAAACCGCCCTTGGGCTGCGGGAAAAATTAGCTGTCTTCGGTACGGACTATAAGACAGCGGATGGTACATGCATTCGCGATTATGTGCATGTTATCGACCTGGCTAACGCTCATATCCTGGCGCTGCATGCGCTGGAACACGGCTTGCAAAGCGGTATTTTCAATGTAGGCACGGGGAAGGGATATTCTGTGAGGGAGATTATCGCAAAATCACAAGCACTTACCGGCTATAAAATTGCCGTGGAATACGGAGAGCGAAGGGCAGGAGATCCCCCCGTCCTGGCAGCTGATAGTGCGGCTATAAAAGGTATTTTGGGCTGGGAGCCCGGATACAGCGATCTGGAAACCATTCTCTCTAGTGCGTGGCACTGGCATAGCACCCATCCAAAAGGTTACCGGTTATAGATTGAGTATTTAACGGTTTTTGAGAGGAGCAGGCAAAAGGTGGTCTTCAAAAAGGATATCTTCAGAATAAGCCTGGTTCTGATACTGCTTTTAGCAGGATTTTTATGCATTTATGCAATAGGGAATTATAACGGTAATAACGCCCCGGCCCGGAGCCGTATCGGACCTCGGGATACCATCCTGGCTGGAAGCAACCGCTTAGCGGATGCGCCGGCGCAGCTGCCGGGAAAGCAGCCCTCGCCTCCCAGCCCGGGCCTGCGCTTGGCGCCCCATAGTGGCAGCAGGGTGGATGCGGGTACGAATGGGGGTGCCAGGTATGCCCCGCAGCTGGCCGCCTATGCAATAATATTTTTTATTGCCTCAATAGCAACCTACTATTTTTACATACGTAAAAAAATAAAAATTCTTCCCGGCAATGAAAAAATATTGATGCTGGCTTTACTCTGCGCGGGGCTGCTGTTGCGGATTGCCGCCTCGACATTGATGGAAGGCCATCCCTTTGACATAAATATCTTTAAAAGATGGGCAACCGCTGCTGCCAGTAACCTCTTGCGAATTTATTCAAATGCCGGCTCAGTTGACTACCCGCCATTGTATATGTACGTTTTGTTTTTAATTGGCAAAATTGCCGGCCTGGAGGCCGTGCAGCCGTATTTCACCTTGCTGTTAAAGCTGCCGTCAATTTTGGCCGACATTGCCACGTCATACCTTATATACAGGCTGGCCAGGAAATATCTAACCCTGGAAAGCAGCGTCCTGCTGGCCGCGTTTTATATCTTCAACCCGGCTGTCATAATAAATTCCACCTTCTGGGGGCAGGTGGACTCCTTTTTTACCTTCATTGTTGTTGCTGCAGTTTACATGCTTACAGAAAAAAAGCCCGGCTTTGCCTCCGCCCTGTTTACTGCGGCCGTAATGATGAAGCCGCAGGGGATTATCTTCCTGCCGGTGCTTTTCTTTGAATTGGTAAGGGAAAAAAGGCTCAGCAGCTTCCTCGAGGCTGTATTTTTCGCACTGGTTACGGCCGTCGTTATCATCCTTCCGTTTACCTTGCAAAATGATGTGCTGTGGATTATCAAGCTTTTTACAAATACAATCGGCGAGTATCCCTATGCATCGGTCAACGCCTTCAATTTCTTTACCTTAATTGGGAAAAACTATGCTAATGACGCAGCACCCTTCTTTATCTTTAGCTATCACAGCTGGGGGATGATTTTTATAGTCTTGATCACAGCACTTTCATGGTATATTTACACTAAAGGGAATAACAAGACATTCGTTCCGGCAGCAGTGCTTCTCCAGATAGCAGGTGTATTCACTTTTGCCACCAGGATGCATGAAAGATATTTGTTTCCCGCTGCCGCCCTGGCAATTTTAGCATTTATTTATTTAAGGGATAAAAGGCTTTTGCTATTAGCCGCGGGTTTCAGTGCTACCATTTTCGTCAACACCCATCTTGTCCTTTTTGCCACCATTAACGGGATAAATTCGGCGC
>NZ_BJKN01000004.1 GCF_006538365.1 Moorella sp. E308F
CCTTTTTTTCAAAAAACCCGCCCCCCCCCCCCCCCGCAATAAAAAACGTATAACCATCAAGGGTTTTATCAACAGTTCTCCACATGGGTATCCGATTTTTAAAAACTATGTAATAATCACCAGTAATAGATTGCTTAATTGACATATAAGGTTTAAGATCAATGTTTTCGGCCCCTTTAGCACAAATAGGATCAATCTTTCTCATTTGCTACTCCTCCTAATCAGAGCTTTAATGGCTATGGTGCATTGTCTAATTGTTTTTCTATTAACTGCTTAAATTCCTCTTTTGTTATAAAGATTTTTCCCCGATGATACAGCCGAGAAAAAACTGAAATAATTTTACCTGTATGAACCAAATCTTTAGGATTCTCTACTATTCCTTTTCCTTTGCATTTAGGGCAATCTACAAGCTCTAAGTAACCTCCTTCTACACTATGGGTGTGGATAGCAACTTTACCGCCATGACAAGGTTCTAGTTCAATTGTCCAACCATCAGCATAATCCCTGTCTAAAATTTCTCCTTCATAACCACACCCAGGTTGTTTACATATTTTGTAATACTCATCACTACTAATACTTTTACGTTTACCTAATTCAGGAAATCCCCACATTTTAAAGCATCTCCTTTAGATAAGCTAAAAATTATTTTACATGAACCTTTTCTACTATGTATTCTTCTATAATTTCAATATCCCACGTTCCATCATTTTTAAATTCCACAAGTCTATGATTAAGTTTAGGCCTACGACAGAGTAATTCACACCATATTTTTTTAGCTTCATCTTCTGTTTTATATACCCCGCCCACTAACCACAAATTTTGCATAGAATGATATACCAAAATAAACCACATTTAAATTTATCCCCTAAAAACATTTTAGATTTTTATACTCCTTAGAGTTTCGCTCTCCCCGCAAATAACCATCAGCTATATTCTCTATAGCTACATCAAAAAGCAGGCCCTTATTGTGGTTCTCACTATCTATAGCACCCTAATTAAGTAAACGTACTACTTCTTTAAAGAAAGCATCAGCTACCGCCGCCGCTCTCTCCTTGGCAATTTCTAAAGTTTCTTGTTTGTAAGACAAACTTTATGCCTCCTTTAATCGATCTAAATAGACATTTAATGGTGGTACATCCGCTTTAATCCCTTCACCACTACACCAAAGGGTGGCGAAGGGAATCATCTCCCTAAATTTCAAAGTGGCTTCATCGGAAGGAAAACCAAAGATCATTAATTTCCTGTCTGAATATAAACAACGGCCATTTAAGGCCGTTGCTAAAGTTTTTAGCGTTGTTCTATCCATTTGTTATCCATACCTCCTAACCTTATTAATCGGACAACAGTTCTCCCTTTACTTCAATACTGTCAGCAGAACCAAGAAACGAAGATGGATCATCTTGGTAAGATTCCACATCTAATTGTAACATCTTCGAGTAATCATCACAGTCTTTAGGATAAGATTTTGGATTAATTTCATAGGTCATGGTTGCTGTTAAGGTAATTTTAGCCTTCATAGTTGTAGCCTCCTTGTTTAATTTAATTATTATAGACATTTAGCGGAGATACATCCTCTTTGATCCTTCCGCCGCTACACCAAAGGGTAGCAAGCTGAAAGATTATTAAGTTCTAATGCTTCAATCACTGTTTTATCTCCTTTCTATGTGGATAGTGGGCTTTCTGAAACACACATTTGAAGAGGAAATTTATCAAGCTCATATTCTTCATACCAACCAAATGTAATGGTTTTATTTTTAACTAAAAAATCAACAACTTGATCAGCTTTTTGAGAGGTACTATATACTCCATACACCACATTACCCAAAGAGTTCTCTATATTAAAACCAAAAACAACGTAAATTTTCATCATAACCTCCTATAGAATTAGTAATTAGGGCTCCATTCCCAAATTGGAACTGTCACAAAATATTCTTCACCGCCCGCCTCCCTTGGTATATCTTTCCACCGCCAAACTTTCAACTGAATAGTTTCATTGGTCGGCTTTAATTCACTGACAGGAGTAGCAATTGTGCCAGGGCCACCTGAACACTCCACAAACTCAGAGCTTGTATTGTATTTTGAGCTTTTACCACGAAAACAAGACCAAACATTAAAGATAATTCTTACAGCATCTTTATACTCTTGATCTGTATAGCCCTCTATAATTCCTATCGCTCCCTTTTTCAACCCACCCCACTTCCAGGGGGCGGCTAATCTAACAACATCGCCACCACGAGGATATTTTTTATCGGTCATTTTTAATCTCTCCTACTGAGGTTGGACTAAAGCATATATCTTATCAAAGATGGTAATACTCCCTGCTTATCCATCACATTCTTGAAGGTAATCATAAAAACGCTCGTACCCTGAATTTATCCAACCTAAAAGTTCTAGCGGCCTTTTTCAGGGTGGGGACGGACTTTTACAAGATAAAATTTTATTAGCGGCTAATTCAATTCGTTGAAGTATTGAAGGCGAAGGATTAAATTCTTGCGGTAATAAATTATAAGCATAAATAAAGAGGCGCATCTCTTTAATTGCTTCTTTTAAGGTCATTAATATTACCTCCTTGTTACAAGAGTTACAAATAAATAATTCAAACCTAGAAAAGATATTATGACAAGCATAGCCAATAGAATTTCCATTATTACACCTCTGCCCTGATTTTCTTAAATCTTGTTAGAAGAGTAATCCAACACTCCTTACAACTTGCATCTCCACAATTTTCCACTAAACCATGTGTAAGAGGACAAGGAAGAGTAGGGGAAGATTGAACCTCCTGCAGAAATGCCCTAATTTTATTGTAATATTCTTTATCTCGTATACGAATAATTAAAGAATCGAGAATACGGCTTCCACAAGAAGGACACGCAAACCAACACCCACCTATTTCTTCTACTAAAGGGGTAATAGAACCGTGACATATTTCTTGAGTGCTTTCATTCCAGGCGGCGGCAGGGTAGGCTTCACCACAATGAGGACATTGATATAAAATCATCTTAACCTACCTCCCGATAAGCGAAATACTCTCTGCCTCTATATAATATACGAATCTCCATCCCTAAGAAAAAAGAGTACCCATATAAATCAAGTACCTTATCCACAAACTTATTAAATCCTACTACTTTATCTACAAAATTAACCAACTCAAAACTGTTATCTAGAAATACCCCCTCTTTAAGAGCAGGTATAGAAGAGAAAAGTATATCTCTATAACTCACAAGATTATTTTCTAATATTTCTTTTACAACCTGGAATCTTTCTTCATCAGTAAGAACTAGATATTCATAACCGTTAATCATATAAGCAAAGTCAGGGAAGGTTAATTCCCTGACTTCATGTAAAGGAACGTTTAGATACCATGCTAGAGCCTGTTTTTTACTAACAGGTTGCCTTTTATTTAGATAATGTCTTATTTTGCGGTAGAAGGATACAGAGGGTATTTCTTCTACAACCATCATAAATATTCGCTCCTTACTATAAAGTCCCCCAGGAGAGGGTGGAGGTGTGAATGGGTTTAGGCTTCCTTTAATACTCTAATTTTCTTAGGCACTAAAATTTCTTTTTCCTCAATGATATAATTTCTGCATATATCTATAAACAGGTCACGAACTTCATCACATAATTTATCAAAACTCTGCACTAGTTTAACTCTATCTCTAAGGCTTTCCATATCCCAAACCTCAAAATCCTCATACATATCTACACCTTTTCCTGGATATGTGAAAATTTCTTTTGGTGGGGTTTTATAATTAACTCTTGCATAGGCCCCGCATCGTCCACATTGATTTTTGCCCTCACTTGCAGGTTGAAAATTCTTCTGACCACAACGAGTACAATATGATTTATAACTTGAATACTTCCAGCCTCCTTGATATAAAACTAAATAGCCGCCACTACGTCCATTAAAACCAACTTGCCACTGATAATCATGTTCTGCCGCCCAATCTTCAAGAAGGGAATTGATTTCAAAATAAACCTCATCCATATCCAACATATCCCAGGCTTTATTTTTAATATCTTCAGGAAGGTTTAGTTTATATATTTTGACACAATTAGCATAACTGGTAGCGTTATTCCAGCTATTCATGGTATGATAACGGAAATGATTCCTTAAAAAGGAAATCATGGCTTCCCGATTTCTTTTATCTACTTCTTGATAAAACATAAAGAACACCTCTCTTAGTTAATAATGAAAAACCCCGCCCAGTAGGAAGGGCGGGGGTATAGGAATTAAAGACGTACTAAATCCTCTTCTATATCCGCAACAAAACTTTTAAGGTCGCCTGTATATAAAGCATCTTCAATATCCTCTAGTGTAAATCCCCACTCCAATAATTGTAAAACTTCTTCTTTAGATACACCCTGCTGATTAGCCATAGTACATAGCATATCAAAATATACATCATTATCAAATTCATAGCTTGTTACCATATTAGTAATTATAGATGTTGTTTGTTGTAATAAATTAACCTGCCGCGAAGACTTGGCAGGTTTCCAATTTATTCTATACCAGGTTCTTTCCTGGGGTTTAAATTTATTAAATTTTAAAGTACCATCAGGACAAATAGTAATTATATCGCCTTGTTTGGGTTCGATTAATTCCATATCCACAATACCAGTTTTAAATTGATTAAAAATCCGCTCACTGGTTTTAGGCCACTCCAGCAAGGAGTTTACCAAAATCTTTTTAGTGCTGGCATACACATACAATTTTAAATCTGGAATGTGCATAATAGAAAAAGGAGAATCATTTTTAACGATATATAAATTATTATCTTGATCGAGCAAGGTAAAAGTAAACATACCTTCTACGGTTTCAGCCATTTCCCTAATACTATTCATATCAAATTTATTATATAGCTCCAGTAATTGAACGGCTACATAAGAATCAGTTTCTATTTGAGTTTTAGGTAAACCATACTCAATTTTTAATTCCCTATCGTTATATAAAACGCCATTATGAGCTAAAGCAAACTTAATTCCACCAGCCCGCCCTAAAAATGGGTGGTTATTATAATTCTTTTTGGCACTACCTTGAGTAGTATGTCGTACATGACCCATTACAACCTTAGCATCTTTTGGAACTTTAAATTTAAACCTGTAGGCACTTACCCCATTTTTTGAGATAACAACATTTTTATCTTGCACATAAGCGATTCCAGTCGCATCCATGCCTCTTTCTGTAGAATTGAGTCCTAAAATTTCCAATAAAGATTCAAAATTCATTTTATCCATTCCGTAATAACTAAAGCCAAATAATCCACACATTTTTTATCGTCCTCCTTGTTATGCTACTTCTAGATCAGATGCAGAAGCATCTAATAATTGATTTACAAACTTCCTAATCTCTTCAGCATCTCTTTCATCTAATTCAGGAATTATCTGATCAGCTTCCTTTAAATGTCGTGTAATCAAATAGGCTTTAAGTTCACCACTCACTCCTTCAATGAATTTTTCCCAAGTTAATTCTTGAATCTCATTGACAGGAGTGTTTATAGCCATCTTAACTAGTCGTTCTACAAACTGGAGGGTGGCAATAAAAGTCGTATACTTTAACGTTCCTCTAAATAACCTAATTTCAATAGTATTGTTATTTTCGAGATTAATAGCATAATATCTTCCGCTTCCTTTAGCTCTTTCTAAAATCTCTTCAGGTTTTGCTAAACCATAACGTTTAGCCCAACGGTCTAATTGAGAATTAGTTCGTCGAGAAAATTTAACCATCTGATCCCAAAATCTTTCCACCAGAAATAACAGCTTCATGATATTAGTATCTTGTTCATCTTCGTTTTTACCAAATGCTTTACGACTCACATGAACATGCAATCCACAATTCCCATTATCGTGGGAAGTATAGCCCAACTTCTTAGCTTTTTCCATAATTTGTTTCCAAGGAATGTAATTTATATGATATTCAAGGGTGGCGGGGTGAGAGACAATCTCTAAACCCCGTGAAAGTGATCCATCGTGTTTAATGTAAATATACTCATTATCTTCATTGCCAACATCTAAAATTGCCTCAGCTTTATCTTGATACTCACCTCCACCATCAATTTCCAACTCCACTCCCAGAAACAACGAACCCTCTCCATAGAAAATTGGAGAGGGTTTATAATTATAACTATGTATTACTCTTGACCTATGCTCTTCATAACAATTACGGCAATATATTTCATCATCATCATCTTCATTCATATAAGTATAATCACTATGAATAATTCGACCACAATCACTACAACGATAATAACTTTCGTTAAAGCAATCCTCACAGATTTGAGTACCATAATCATCCGTCAATACTTCATCATAGGGAACTGCTTCACCGCAGACATCACAAATTGCAAATCTTTCATTAAAACAATCAGGGCAGTATCCTTCACCGTCATAATAATAAGCATCCTCTTGATATAAAATTTCATTACAAACTACACAAGAGGTAAATCTTTCACACCAACAATCGTTACAATATAATTTCCCATTTGCCCCTTCATTAGCTTCATCACGATAAATTACTTCATTACATCCATAGCAAATAACAAACAGATCATTATAGCAATCTTCACAAAAATAATCACCGTTAACTTCATAAGCCTCATCAAAATCAATTTCTATTTCACATTCAGCACAAAGAATCAGTTCATCAGACATCTTTTACTCCTCCTTGAATTTAATGATTTTAATAAAATTATCTTCCCGCTCTAAGACAAAATCAGAGGAAAGACGTTCTTCCATAAAATCCATTATTTCCGTTAACATATCTTTTGGAGGCGGTGGGGGCGGCGAGGGAAGTTTTGTAGCTAAATTAAATACTATTGCCATGACAACAATAGCAAGAATTACAATAACCCTTTTCATTACCACCATCCCATTTTGTTAAATTTTTATCTTTTAACAACTCTATGGTATATATAAGGATATATACTAATAGCTAGAAAAAAGCTATAAAATAAAACCTTATTAAATTGTAATTATTTAATTAAAAAGAGGGGGAGGCGGGGAGAAAAACTCACCCCGCCCTTTATATAGTGAGAGGAGGAGTTAACTTTGTAAATAACCAATTGCCAGCATAACAATATCCAGCACTACAAATCCAAAACCAAGGAACCCAAGAGTCTCCATGATCTCACTCCTATTCAGGCATAACTGTAAGAAAAACAACCGCCATTACCAACCACATAACTAAAAAAGGAATACCGTACATAAGACAGCCTCCTTAATGGGATAAGGGGAGTTAAAACTCCTCACACTCCCAAAATCCAAAATCACTTCCATCACCAGGATGGCTTCCGAAATAACAACCTTTAGGGGCAATTTCATCTAACGCATCAAATAAAGTCTCTAAAAGCCAATCAACATCTTCAGGACGCTCTTCGATAAAATCTTTAATAATTTCTAGATCCCAATCTTTAGGCAAATTATATAATCTTAACAAGTTATTGGCTTGTTCAGGCCAGTAGTGTTCTAACAGATCGAGAAAACGAGGGATCAAGTCTTCACTTCTCAGAGTTCCAGAAATAACCGAACCAGTGAAGTCAACAGGCTTTTTCATTGGAAACTCCTCCTTTATTCCGCCCACGGCGGCGGGCGAGGTTAATATAAAGAGTTATTACTCTCCCTATAACCGTCTTATACAAAAACAGCTATAGGCAAAATAATACCTCCCATAGCAATTCCTTGGACATAGGGATAACTAGCCTAACAAGTTTCTCAGCAGGGTTACTGCCCTCTTTGAGCCCATATAGGGCTCTACTGGATCTGTATCATCCAGGGCAATTCCCTGGATCGATACGCCTGATCCAAAATAGTTTGAGCTTCTTGGCGACTCAAAGGGCTCCACCCCAAGTCGCCCATACCTAGCTCCCTAATTACAGCCAGGGCTTTTTCCAAACTAACTATAAACCTCTGGCCTTTCTTATACATAAAAAGACCTCCTTTGGCCTTATATATAGGCTCAAAGAAGGCAGTAACAGTAAACGCTATCCACTTATGCGTAGCATCCAGGAAGCGGATAGAGCCTACTAAACCTGCTGACTGGCATAGGATTTCCCCTTCGCACAATGCCAGCTATATTGATACAGCACTCTCCCGCTACCTCCCAATCCTAGCCTGGGGCGGGCGGGGTGAAGAACTATATCAATATAGAAAACCCATACTATATAAACACACACACATAAAAGACAGACTAAGAGTCCAAAAGATATTCCTAGGATAAATAAAGAGAGAGCTAACTAATCTATATAACTCCAAGCGTAGCAAGGCAGTCATAAGGATTAATAAGCCCGCACTAATAGGAATCCTTGGACTCTTAGCCTGTCCCTAGTATGGAATTCCTGGTAAGCAGACTAAATCTGCAATAAGCAGACTAATATTAGTAAATTTAGCCTACCAATAGCAGGCCCGCCAATGGGCAAACTAATCCTGCTGATAGGTTGGTTTAACCTGCTAATAGCTAATCTGCTAACAGGCAGATCTAGCCTGCTTACCAAAGGAATTTGCTAGGCATCGCTATCCCTATGGCCTGGGCCTTCTGGTGCGGTTGCGAATTGGGCAGACTAATCCCGCAGAAAGCTAGTCGCCTGAGTAATTGGCAAACTGCTTGCGTAGCAAGGCAGTCACCAGTTATATTTCGCTACCACTAAGCAAAATTACGCTAGTTAATAGTATGTGTAAGAAAAACTCGGTGTCTATCGAAAACTAGCGAAAATTACTATAGTGACAGCGAAATCAAGCGGACTAACTCCTAGGATAGGATTAGTTCACCTAATTCTGCCGCTATAGCCAACCGCACATAATATACATTATGAGCGGTTTCTAGCTATTGGATTGTGAGCAGATAGGGAGCCAGTAGCTCCCTGGAACTAGGCTGACTTGCTCATAAGTTGAGCCATAGCTTGCGCTATGGCCTGGGCGAGCATATTCGGATCTATGGCAGACTGGGCTGGTGCAGGAGTAGTCTCTTTCTTAGACTCCTGCTTAGTAGCCTTCTTAGGAGCAGATTCCTTTTTCGCCTGCTCAGGCTTGAAGCCAATGGGCGGCTTGCATCCAGTCGCCTTGACGATATTCTGGATGCCTTCTGGCGTAGCCACAACATTAAGTTGAAAGCTAACACCCTGGAACTCTGGAGAGGTGAGCTTACTCCAGCCGTGGCTGGTGGCTACAAGATAACTCTTGCCTGTACTCGACAAGCTGGCAGTCTCTAATTGCGCCAGATCGACGGCAAGAATTAGCTTGCTTCCCTTGAAGCCTACGCGAATGTTCTCGATGTTTTTGGACATGATAAGACTCCTCCTCTAGATTTTTTGGGGCTACTGGAGCCCTATCTGCCCACAATCCGCCGCCAGAATCCCAGGCTGTCCCTACGATTCCTGCATTACCGATTCTTCCATGCAGTCCTTCTCTGGTACTAGGCCCGCATAATGCAAGAGGCTTTTCCACAGGCATAGACACTAGCCAAAATAAGGCCACAACTGCCACTCGATCATCCAGAAGCCACTCCATGCATAGCATGGCAGGGACTCCTGTCCCTATGCACAGGAGAATCCTTATTCCGCTTAGGCCACGCCTGGGTAGTTATCCTACTGGCTTACCTTCCCAGGAGTCGGGACACTCCTTCATCCTGAACCGTTTTCCCGTAATGCGTAGCATTACGAGTCCACGATCCGATCAGGAGTCAATATGCAGTTATCAAAGACCAGGTTTTTCGCATGTCTTTGGTGCGTTGCACCGCCAACCGCAATGCCACAATAGCATGGCCGTGGCGATTGTGGAGAGGTTGGTGCAGATTAATTTTTTTAACCTCAAATTTTTTGGCGGCTCTTTTTGTTTCACTCCCCCCGATGCCTTGGAAATAAAGGCGTGGCCGTTTCGGGCGGCGGAGCATCATGATCCCTACAGGAAATTTTTCAAAAATGTTATTGCGAGTAGGTAATACCTATACTGGAAAAACATTAAAGAAAAACAATTGCGCCTATCCTAAAATTAGGAAGGAGGGATTATTATGCGGCCTTGTATAGTGGGGTGGTTCTATGCGTTAAAATGGCTTATAAAAACTGGATTGGTTTTTAATTCAAAAACAAGAAAAATCCGTTGGAAATTTGGGCGAGAATTAATTAAACATAAGTATTTTTGGTACACAAGGCAAGAAAAATCTAAATACACAAAAATAGTGAAGAAATTAAATTAAGAATTACCAAGTTTACAATACATCAAGAGAAGAAATGATTAAATTTTACATTAATGGGCTATACTTAAAGGTAACAGATCCCGTCACACCTCTGTTACCTCTAAAGCGTATCTCTATCTTACTAGTGGATAGAGATAGGTGGGTAATACGTGGCCCAGGGCGGGACAAGCAAATAAGCCACCTTGTTTATTGGGGTCGCATTTGCGGTCGGCAAGGTGGCATAAAAATTTTCATCTGCCCTCTTAAAAATGCTATATAACCCTTCGTATATGTACTATGAAAGGGGAAAACCAGTATAATAGCCATGCTGACGGCCCTAGAGTAAGCTGGGTGACGGGGAGGCGCGCACCCTGTCGGCTTGATGGATCAAAAATCCGCTGGTTTTCCCCAATTGGATATACAGGTGTAGCTCAATGGTAGAGCGTCTGGCTGTTAACCAGATGGGTGTAGGTTCGAGTCCTACCACCTGTGCCAACTTGCCCTGCCTGCCTGAAAGCCTAAGTGCTACTTGGGTGACGTAGTGTAGGAAGGGTGGGGCATATATGAGTTAGCTAACTCCGAGGTGGGTCAAGGCATGAACCAGGGTGTTTCGGTGGCCTTGGCGAAAGGGTAAGAATAAATTGTTGTGGAGCTTTAGGCTCATTTTAATTAACTAATAAGGGTAGTCCGAGTAGGGGAGATATAAACCGACGGCACTGAAAGGACGTGTAGGAGTTACACTAACTCAGAAACACAAAATTATAAAAGGAGCAACGATTACATTAAATGGGGGCGTGGTAGGCACGCCGACGATGGGTTGGCTAGTTTGCGGGAACCTAGCCCATTGCTCCCAAGATTACAGCCCCATAAGGGGCTTTTAAATTTAAAGGAGGAAAAATATGAATGAATTATGCCAAGTTTGCATCAATCCATGTAAAAACAATAAACAAAAATTAACTCCTGATGGGTTAGATTGTAAAGAATGGTTTCCAACTAAAGAGTGGCTACAGAAAATGAATTTATATCCTTATTGGTGGGTGGATTAAATGCATAATTTATATAAATTAATGACAGTAATTGGAACGATATGGGCCATACTACCATTATTTTTTAATGTGGCAATTCTCAAAGTCTCTTTGCCAATGCTTTTGGCTTTCTATTTAATGTTATACATAGATTATTGGTTACATAATCAATGAATTGTTTCTTTTCTCGCGCATGCCGCCGTATTAAATTTGGGGGTATGTTAATGAACGAAGAAAAAATAATAGAAAAACTTAATCGCCGCCAGCGGCAAATTTTGGTTCATTCGTTTTTATACTACAAACTTAATGAATCAATAATCCCTGATCCTACTTATGATCAGTGGTGTATGGAATTAGTTGATTTGCAAGAACAATACCCTGAGCTGGCTAAGAAAACGGCTTATTATAATATCTGCCAGCATTTTGACCGCTCTGGTAGCGGTTTCTTTATTAAGAACTACCCGCCCGAAATAATTTCAACCGCATTTCATTTACTTTATCAACACTATAAGAAAAGAGATCTTGATTTACGGTTTGAAGATTTTATAGTGAGATATGGATACTATATATAATTATATATTCAGTTGTTAGGCATACCGCAAATGTGTCTTTACAAGTTATTTATATCTTGTATCAACTTTTTTGTTGGGCCTTTACGGCCTTTTCTTTTTGGTATAAAAAAATGACTAGTAGGGCCACTAGTCATTAGGAGGAAAGTTTTCGTTAACTTGCATTTATATTATATGGTATTACCTACTAATAATGAAGAGGAAATATATGTTCGGGACAATAGTCCTCTGAATAAAACAAGTAATATACACTCCCATTATTCGTTAATAGGTTGAATGACATAACCAAAGCGTTCTTTTCTAATTGATGCCTTTTCTTTTTTCAATTTCTCAACCCGATCCGCTTTTTCTTTATCAAGTACACCATCTGTAAAAAGAATACCTTCAGGATCTTCGCGGCAATCCCAAATTCCGCCCAATCTTGTAGTACCATCTTCTTCAATTACAACTTCAAGAGCTAAACCAAGAGGATGAAAAAACTGCCGATTAACTTCCTGAAGAAAGCCAAATTCTCTAAACTCATTTAGATCCATTCTCTTACGTCCCATTTTTATATTAACCTCCTAAACAATCTCTAATTCAACAATTTGATCCGTATCTTCCAAAACATGGACAAATATCCAACGTCCATCAGGAAGATGACCGTGAGCAATAACCTCGGTATTATAATATTCTAGATCAATAAACCCTACAGTTTCACAATCGGAATGACCACAATCACAATAAGTTTTTACTTGCAAATTTTCTATTTGACTAATAAACTTACTTGGATTTTCTTTTAATTTTTGACTGCTTTTTATACGACCCGCCGCACCATCTAAAAGAACTCCCAATAAAAGCTGTTTCTCTCGAAAAGTGAGGGGGCGAGGAGTATCAAGTTTCTTCATCATCCAACACCTACCAATCGCTAGTAGCAAAAATAAAAGGAGGACAAGTATCAGGTAAACTTTCTAACATTTCTTTAACAGTTAAAGTCACGCAAATACTTTGATTCATTGGTTCTTCTACAATATAATTATCTAAAAATTCTTCATATGTCTCATAGAAATCCCTTAATTCTCTATAAACTTCCCACAACGCACATACATTTTCGTTGTAATATTGGATGGCCTGTTCTTTAGTTTTTGCCACCACTAACTCATAGGGGCCATCCCCAAACCTGAACAGTTTCATATTACTTCCCCCCTAAAAAGTTTAACCAATGAGTTTTTTTATAAAGCCTACATTTTCCATTTGCTGTATCCTCAAAGGTTGCATCTCTAAAACACGCATCCCGCCAATGAACGCATTGATATAAGAAAATTTCATAATCACTAACGTTAAAAGAATGAATATTTTGAAAATAACTTTCGGTAAATTTACTAATATGTTACAGCGTAATATCCCGTAATATATCCTTTATACATTCTAACTTCAACAACTAAAATAAGGACTAACAATGATGGCATCAAGTAATGTAAGATAATAACTAGAAAATCCATCCTCCATGCATTTAATACAAGTCAAATCTATAAATCATCATCTGCGGATGGAAGTGCTTTTTGAATTATTACCTCATAGTCTGTAAATATTATCTCTAATGCCTCACCTTCTTAATGTTTTTAGGAATTACAACTCGACCAAGATCATTAAGACGCCTATAAGCCCTTTCTTGCTCTATGTATTTTTTCTGAAGGTATTTCATAATGTGATGGACATCTGGATAAGCATCCATCGTTAAAACATAAAGGCTATTCCATAAAACTTCATAAGGATTTTGTGTCAATCGTCAAACCCCCTTATAAATAGTACATAAAGAATGTAGAATAAAGAAGCGAAAGCTCTTATACCTACATAAGCCGCGATAGGATAGACAATTATCTTATATAAAATATCAAATGTAGCATCACTCATTAGATTAGTCCCTCCTTTATTTCACCTCCATTATAGCACTACATAATAAATATGGAAATAGGGGATGGGCCAGAATCGAACTGGCGGGCCTTGCTCAAGGGCACTAATCGTTCTTAGTGAAGCACGCTAAGAACGACTGTGGGTCACCTCCTCACCGCCATCCCCATACTTTTATAAATAGAAGGCTTTTTCTCGTTACAATCAAATTCATGTAGGTTTATTTCATCTACATCAAAGGGGGCATATGGTGGTACTCCTATACAATCTATACATGGCTCATCTATTAAATCTGTTTTGGGACAGGCATGATTTTTTAAGCAAGTCAGACACTCACAATCCCCACACGTCTCAAATTCTACTAACATAGATCTTTCCTCCTTTATTCTAAAAATTGATCTAGTTCTTTTCTCTCCTTTTTTGCCATTCAGTGATAGCTATCAAAATAGGATTGCTATTTTCCGTAAAACCATTATTAATGACCATTATACATTAAACGTTCAATTAGTGTATTCTTCAAGTATCTTATAAAACTCACTTGCTTTGATTTCTTGCATACCCACAGGACATTTTTCATCATAAAATGGGTCAATTGAGCAATAAACAGTACCATTTATATCAAATAATCTCGTTTTATATTTACCATATATATTTTCAAAATAAAGTAATGGCGTTGGTTTAGGTAAAATTTTGAGGCCACTTTCTTCCACTGATTGTATCCACGCTTTACCGATTTTAGAGTTTTGTTTGAAAGGTCTTAGACCGTTCCCAATATCTTTCGATAAAAATTTATTAAACTTCTCTAAGTCTTCTTGGGTCGGTACGATATAAAGTAAACGTTGTGATGCATAATATTCACGAGATATAATACCATGTTCAATCATAAATTTTTCAACGTGTTTAGCTACTTGCTTGCGATTTTCTTTCCATATAAAATAATCACTATATAAACTCGATTTTTTAGTGACTATAAAATATTTTTCCAACTTAATTCCTCCTTTGTATGCCGTTCATATTCAAACATCTTTCTCTTCTTCCTCCAACTCGGACAGAGTCTTGGTTAATTCGGTATAAACTTCATACACTATGCAGGGCTCATCTTCGTCCATTATGGGATGTAACATTTTTATCACGTTTTTGGCCTCTTTTGCCGCCTCTACTACTGCTTCTAGTTTTGCCATTCGTTCTAGTAGGGCTTTCCCTACATCATTAGAAAGAACTCGCAATATATTTTCTTTAACTACCCAAGGCCATTTAATTTTTTCCCCATTATTTTGCAGTTTAAAATAAGGTAATGCTTGTTCTAATGCTTCCCTCATCGCCGCACATTGAGCTTCCAATTCTTCGTAAGTAGGTTTACTCATCTTTATCCTCCTCCTCTAAGTCGGCCAGGGCCGTATCAAGTTCCGCATTAATTTGTTCTATTTTCCTTATACTGTTCTTAATAAACTTAACTATATTTTTATCATCTACTCCGCTCATAGCATACTTAACTAAGGTTTCATGTTCTTCTTTTTCTAATCGTCTCTTTTTCTTTGCCGCTTCTACTACAGCTTCAAGTTTTTGCATCTGTTTGTTTTGGTTTACAGCTTCTTTGATTTTTCTTATCAAGGCTTCTATTTCTTCTTTGGTAAAGAAGAAACCTTCAATAGTATATTTAATAGCAGAACTTAACTCGGTACAAACAATAGATGGTTTTTCTAAAAGAAAAAAGGCAAACGACTCAGCAAGTCTGTGTTTAATAATAGCTTCTAATTCTTTTGGATACCAGCAATAATCAAATTCGAGCCTACTTACCATATAGTTAGCTTCAAAATGAGCTTTATTTATTAGGTTCTTTACTTCTTGGTTCATTACTTTACCTCCTATAAAATCCAGTCTATTATTGGTTGGCCTTTATAACCATGCTCCCAAACAAACCAAGCAAAACAAATCATTCCTTTATTTTTCATCTTTATACCATTACGATTCATGCTCAATCGTTTACTAAAGACATAAACGTTTTTAAGGGGGGAGGACTTAAAAAATTTATAACGCCCCGCCCCCTCTAGAAATTGAAGTTTGAGAAGCATAGCTACCTTCCTTTCCGTACATTCCAACGCATGTTCAACAAACGCCTGAGCAAGTTTATATGGAGGGTTAGTTATGATATTAGGAACTTTTTTATAAGAGTGTAGAAAATCTACACCGACATTACCATAACCATAATCATACAAATCTGTTGACCAAACAGTATAACCTTTTTCTTCTAAAACCTTACTGATCGCTCCGTCACCACAGGCTGGTTCCCAAATAAGACCTTCAAATTTTTCTTTTTGTAATAAAGAAATTGTCGCAAAGGATGGAGTCGGGTAAAAATCATGCTCTGGACGACCGTGACTAACGCCAATAATACTATGAGCTAATGAAATAGCTCGATCCTCCATAGACACCTCTCCCAGCAAGCAGATAGTAAAACCAAATAATTTTTATCTCTAAACAGCATATACGAAGTCTTATAGTTAAAAGTTAAGAGGACTAGAATAATATTCTAGGTATCGAGCAAAATTCTAGAGCTAAAATAAGCTACGTTTTGTTCTATTCTAATTATGAATAAGGGAAGGAGGCGTAGTTCATGGAAAACTACATAGAATATGTTGAACTATGTTACTGTGATACTTGTAAATATGCTCATAAATGCGCGAGATTGAATTATATTTATCAAAAACTCCAGGAATTAGAAGTAGAAGTTTTAGATAAATGGAAACTTAATTTAGAAGTAGATTATCTGATCAATGATTGTGACCTTTATATGCCTAATCTTGAAAAAGTAACTATTATTGGAGAAGATGATAACTATGAGCGATGATAAAATTACGGTGGTTAGTCCGACAAACAAATCCAAGATTGTTAAATATAAATTAGAAGAAGACTGCGTTAACTTGCGGAAAAGTGGTCTTTCTTACCAGGAAATTGCCGAAGAGTTAAACGCTTCAGGTAAAGTTCCTGAAGATGATCCTATTGACGAGTATGTTGTTATGCGTTTTTTAAAAAAAATTCCCCAAGTAACGAAACAACTTGTTAAAGAAGATAAAAAACGATTATTGCAGGTAGTCAATACCAACTTCGATATTCTTCATGAGATAAATACTTTGTTTGGTAAAACAAAAAGCCTCCTAGAAAATATGGAAGCTGACGCTTACGATAAAGGAAAATTAATTAATCCTTATCAGTTTAAAGCTATAGTTTCAGAGATGCGGGAAATGCTACGGCAAATGATGGAGATTCAAAAAGAGATGAATGATTATGAAAATGTAAGGATGTTTATGGAAATAGTTTTAGAAACTTTACAAAAAGAAGCTCCTGATAAGTTACCTATCATAGTAGAAAAACTGAAAATGGCTAAAGGAACGCAATGGTTTGCTAATCTACTGGAAACCAAGCGTTTAACTAATGATTAGGGGTGTTTTTATGAATAAAAGAATTGGTGAGGTAACTTTATATTGGGGAACAATGTTTGCTGGTAAAACGACTAGACTTATTCAAGATTTAAAACAGGCGGGAGAGGGGGCAATTTGTTTTAAACCCGCCACCGATACGAGATATAGTCATAATATATCGAAAACACATGACGGAGTTGAATTTCCTGTTATAACTATCAAACAAGCTAGTGATATTTTCCTTTTACTCGAACCGCATATTACTACCATAGGAATTGAGGAAGCATCTCTTTTTTACGATGATCCTACCCTTATCCCCACCATCATTACTCTGCGGGATATGGGTTATAACGTTATAATTACGGGTATAGATCGCAATTTAAAAGATGAACCTTTCTGTCAAATGCATAAAATAGCCGCTCTTGCTGATAACTGTATTAAGCTCAGGGCTAAATGTGTGCAATGCGGACGGCCAGCATCTATGAATTACTTTAAAGGTAAAGATAAATCTAATCTTATTGGCGGGGCTGACAAATGGGAACCCCTTTGCAGGTCGTGCTATATGGAAAGGAAAAGCTGAAATGAAGGAAATAAAATCAATCTTTTACTTAGTACAAATAGATGGCAAACTTTATAAAGCCGTAGCCATTTACGTTATTTGTGGTAAATGCCAATCATATTTAGAACTTAAAGAAGAAAAATTAGATTTAAAATCAGAATGGGCATATCAATGTCCTTACTGTGGAGAAGTTTATTCCTCACCGTTTGTTTACCCAATTTTTAAGTATGAGCCTGCGGATGTGAGTAGTCATGAGTGACCTAACAACCTTGTTAGATGATTTTATTGAACTGGCAGGAAAGTATAATCCTGCCAGTGGTTTATGGCGAGAAAAACCTGTTGATTTACTTACTTTTTTTACATCTAAAGATTTTTTAGGAGAAAAACCATATCCAGGTAAACAAACAGAATTACTGGAAGCGGTTAATGAAATGCTATGGTGGAAATTAACTCGTGAAGAAGGAGTCTGCCGTGATACTTTAAAACAAGTAACCGAATGTACGGTATTATTCGGCAAAGGCTCAGGAAAAGATTTCCTGGCTTCTGGTATTTTAGCATATGTAGCTTATTTACTATGCTGTATGAATGACCCCCACGCCACCTTTGGATTCGGACAAGATGAACCTATTGATTTAATTAATGTCGCTATAAATGCTTATCAAGCTAATAATGTATTTTTTAAAAAATTAAAGGCACGTTTGCTTAATTGTCCTTGGTTTAAACGAGTTAATACTTACCCGAATAACTACAACGAATTTCAATTAACCAAAAATCAGATTCGTTTTTATAAAAACATAACCGCCCACTCCGCCCATTCAGAAGCAGATAGTTTTGAAGGATTTAACCCCCTTGTAGTTATTTTTGATGAGATAGGTGGTTTTGAATATAAGAACGCTGAAAATTGTTATTCTACCCTGCGTTCTTCGGCTGTTTCACGGTTTAACGATAAAATGTTGTTGATATTTATTTCTTTCCCTCGTTCCCAGGATGATTTTATGATGAAAAAATATAATGAAGCAATCCAGAAAAAAGATCCTCAAGTATTTGCAATGAAAGGGAAGTCCTGGGAAGTTAATCCCAAAATTAAAAGAGAATCTTTAGAAAAAGACTATCAGACTGATCCTGAAGGAGCAAAAATAAAATATGAGTGCGAACCGCCTAAATACAGTCAAGGCTTATTTCAGTTCCCTGAAAAAATTGATGAAGTAGTAATGGTAGGCAAAAAAGCGCAGTGTCCCAACTTAATAGTGACTGAAAAAATAACTACAAGAACTTTGCACAATGGCGAACAACGGCATTTTGTGGGCCTAGAATTATACAATCTAAATCTTGATCCTTCTTATGTTTACTATCTTGGTGGAGATGGAGGCGTAGAGACAGACAGTTATGTTATCTCTTTATTTCATGCTGAACCTGTTTTAATTACTGTGGTTGAAAATGGGGAGACATACGAAAAGTGGGTTAATAAACCTGTGGAAGATTTAATATTAGAATGGCGACCCAATAAAAAAGATAGACTACCAGTAGATCTGTTAAATGTAGCTGATATTTTGGAGCAAATATGTAAACAGGTTTATGTAAAAAAAGCCCTTTTTGATAAATTTAATTCAGCAGAGGTAGTACAGAGACTAATGAGTTACGGTGTAGAGGCTGAAGATAAGAACTGGAGCAATCCTTTTCAAGTCCAAATTTATCAAAATTTAAAATCATTAATCTATACTAATCAGATAGCTCTTCTTGATCATACGCTAGATACAGATGATCGACTAAATGCCAACGAAGAATTAAAAGCAATTAAAATAATTAACGGCAATAAAATCGATCACGATCCTGGAAAGTCTAAAGACTATTCCGATGCACGGGCGGGGGCGGTATGGGTATGTTCTACTGACGAACCTGTTCAGACAAAACACTTTAGTATGCCGATAATCGCAGGGGTAAAACGAAAAGGTTAGAGCTGTTTCAAAACAGCTCTTTTTTTATTTTCTAAGGTGGAACCATATAACTATAAATATATCGCTGTCTATTTTTCAAACTACAATTGTCTAAAAATCATACTTCAGTTGTCTAATTTTCATACTTCAGTCTCCTACTTTTTAGACACTAAGAATTATAATAGAAGAATTATAAAGAGAAGAATTATAGAGGATCTGGGGGAAGCTAACGCTTCCCAACCCCTTTCTCCGCTGTTCAAAGAAGGCTATCGTTAGAACTAACCAATTACATGACCCCACCCCCTACCCCCTCCCCGCGAACCGTGAATTTTTGGACTGTAGCAGTGGAGTTAAGGAAAGTTTTAGATTTTGTTGTTTCCTTCTTAGTTTCGTCTAACCTAATTTGAGGTAATACTTAGGGGGAATAATAATGCGGCAGATTTTATCAAAATATTCTGGTGAACACCAGTCTATTTTTATAGTTTTTATTGGTGATGTTCATTTTGGTAATAAGTATTTTAATCATTCTTACTTAGAAAACGCTTTAAATTTCGTAGCCAGCCATCGGCAGCGGTGCCGTTTGGTGCTAATGGGAGATTTGTTAGAGGCGGCGACTAAAACTTCGGTGGGGCGGGCAGTGTACGATGAAAACTATCCTACGCAAAAGCAGTTTGAAAAGGCAGTAGAGACTTTTCTTCCTTTTGCTGAAAATATTGATTTAGTTTTAGAGGGTAATCATGAAGAGCGCATTATTAAAGATACTTCTTTTGAGATTACGCAGGAGATGTGTCATAGGTGGGGGCGGATTGATGCTTATGGTAAATTCTCAGCAGTGGTCAATTTTAATTTGAGTGGTGGTTTAACTTATTCCCTTTACGCATGGCATGGTGCTACTTCGAGTACTAGGGAGTCTGGAGCCATAAATGGGTTATTAGGGATGAGGGAAAGGTGTGTAGCCCATATTTATGCTATGGGACATACTCATAAATTGTTAACTGTGCCGAAAAAGATTGTGGTTCCCAATCCCTCTCAAGAGAGGGTACAGGAAGTAGAACAGTTGTTTATTAATACTGGTTCTGCCTTGGATTATGGTGGCTATGGTGAACAAAAAGGTTTTAGCTTAGTGAAGGCGGGATTTGGGGCGGTGCAGATATTTGCTGATAAACGGAAGATGATTTTTCATAAGATTGAGGATTTAGTTTAGGGGGTAAGAAAATGCGAAAGAGGATAAGAGGTAGATTGAAAGAGCGTCAAGTTATTTCTAATCAGTTAGCGACTAGCAATAATAATGTGCCGTCTGTATCTGATTTTGGCGGGGCGCGGACGACTATTCCTAGGTTTATGAATGGGGGCGGGGGTGCTTTTGGTGCTTTACCTAAGCGCACTCAACGGGATCTCGGTTTAGATGAACGCCGCTTTGTTAATTATTCTATTGATCAGTTGGTGGATATTCTTACTGATGTTCATCCTGATGTATCGTTTGCGTTATGGAATTTTTTACGCATTGGTAATAGTGGTTATACTATCTCAGTAAGAAGGTTGGGTTCGGGTAAACCTTATCCCCAGGCAGAACGGGATATTAAAGAATTTATTGATCGTTTATCAATGCCTAATATGAATCAATTTGAGAAATCACGGTCTTTCCATAAGGTTTTGAATCAACTTTTTTTGAGTGCGGTAACGCGTGGAGCGGTGGCACTAGAGTTGGTGTTATTACCAGGGGCAACTGATGTGGCTTTTTTGGCCCCTGTAGATCCTGCCACTATCGATTTTCAGTTTATTAATGATCGTTTTGTTCCTTTTCAGGATAATTTGAAGCGGTCTTTAGATGTGCCAACTTTTATTTATGAGGGCCTAGATGAGCGTATTGATGATCCTTATGGGCGTTCTCCCTTATTGGGAGCTCTTAGTATGGTGCTTTTTCAGTTGCAGGTTTTAAATGATATAAAAGCAGTGGTGCATAATCAGGGTTATCCACGCTTGGATATTAAAGTTTTAGAAGAAGTTTTGTTAGCCAGGATGCCTATTGCTATCCGTAATAATGAACAGTTAAAACAGGAGTGGTTAAATAATAAACTTAATGAAATTATTAAAATGTATAGCCAGTTAGAGCCAGATGATACTTTTGTTCACTTTGATAGTATTGATATTGATATGGTTGGCGGTAAGGGTAGTGGCGGGGCAATGTTAGACCCACAGAAGTTAATGGAAGCTATAGATAATTTAATTATGAGCGGCTTAAAAACCTTATCAACAATTTTGGGGCGGCGGTCAACGGGTAATACTGAGAGTTTCGCCAAAATGGAGATTAAATTATATTTACAAGGTGTAAAAGCCATACAAGACTTAGTTGCTTCTGTTATGGTGAGGGCTTTAACGATTTTTCTTAACTTACGGGGTAAACAGGGTATTGTTGAGTTTAAGTTTAAGCCTGTAGAAATTCGGACTGAACTTGAACAGGCTCAATTTCAGCAGATTGCTTTACAGAATTATGCTTATATGCGTGATCAGGGCTGGATTTCGCAAGAGGAGGCGGCGCAGATGGCCGTGGGCCATGCGCCTGTGGGTGAGCCTGATTGGGAACACCTTGGAAAAAGCACCATTACCAATAAAGATGGTTCTCCTACTAGTGGGCAGAAGGATGAAAAAGGAACTAGTGCTCCAAATAATTAAATGTGTCTAAACTAGGAAGGGAGTGGTGGTAATATGCCTGCTGAGAGTTATCATGATTTTCCTCTATCTGATAATTATAATTGGGATGCTGACGCGGCGGAACTTGGGCTCAGGCGGTGGGCTTCCAGCGATGGAAGCGGTGATAAAGAAAAGATTGATTGGAATAAGTTAAAACAAGTCTATTTTTGGCATGAGGCGGGGGAATTATCTGATTTTGGGCAGTTAAAATTTCCTTACTGCCGTATAGAGGATGGGAGGCCGCATGTGGTGCATAATGCGGTGCAAAATGCTTTGGCAAGGATAGATGGTAGTACTATTCCTGAAAGGGATAAAGAGGAGGTGCGGCGAGTGGCTGAGAGACAAATGGCAAGATTTAATAGTGGTTCTTCTAATAATAGTGCTAGTGTGGTGGGGAGGCCAACTCCTGAGCAGTTAGCCAAGATTAATAGATTTTCTCTTCGCCCTCTTAGTGCGGAGGAAGTTTTTGTGTTTCCCGATATGATGATTGATAATCAGGAGACAGCATATAATACGGTTATGCATCCAAATATTCTTAACAAGTTTGTAGAAGATGCGAATAAAGGTATCGGGTTATTGATGAATCATAATCAGAGATCTCTTCCTGTAGGTCGTTCATTTGATTCTAAACTAGCGATAGAGCATAATCCTGAAACAGGACAATATATCCATTCTGTTTACGGATATTTTTATATTGATTTAGGTAGGCAGACTGAGAGTGGTATGTCTACGGATGATATTGTTAAGGGAATAACTGCGGGTACGGTTTTTGATACTTCAATAGGTTTTAATGCTGATTCTTGGAAATGTTCTATTTGTGGTAATGATATAAGGGATTTCATGTCTTGTCCGCACATACCTGGGGAAAAGTATGTTGTTACTAGGGATGGTAAAGATGTTATTGAAAAGTGTATAGTAATTGTAGGCGAAGATGGTAAGGGAGAGTTAATAGAAAACTCTTTGGTTTTTGCGGGGGCTTGTGATCGGGCGACAATAACTAAGGAGTTTTCAGCTAAAGGTGTTAATGATTTAGAAAAAGGTTCTAAACTACACTTAGTTGATAATATTAAAAATATACCATTAAACGCAACTATCTATGGATATTACACTAAAGATGGCCCTGTTTTGTTTACTGATACTAGTGAGAGAACTAACGGGGCTGAGATTTTGAAAAGAAGGAGTGAAGAACAGGTGGAGTTAAAAGAATTGCAGGAGATTTTAGCGAGGTTTGGTATCCAGGCGGAAACAAAAGAGCAACTGGAGACTGAGTTGGCGGCAAAGGTAGCAGATGACAAAGTTGTGAGCTTAGAAACTGAATTAGCTCAGGTTAAAACTGAATTAGAGACGATTAAGGAAGAGCTAGTAAAGAAGGATGAAATTATTACTGAATTGATGAAAGCTAATGAGGAACTTACGGAAAAAGCTGGTTTGGTAGAAACTTATCGTATTGATTTGATAAATAAGGCCCTGGAGCTTGGGGTGCGGGCGCAGGGTAACGCTTTCCAGACTGAACTATTTAAGAAATTTCTTAATACACTCAGCATTGATGAAATTAAAGAGGTTATTAAAGGATTTGAGGCAGAAGTGGCCGCCAAGTTTGAAGGTGCTAGGTTTACTGTGCCTTCTGATAGGACAATTAGGGCACGTAATAATGAACCAAGTTCTCGCGATGATTTTGAAACTGAAGAAGAGTTTCGTACTTTTGTAGCTGAGAAAGCTGTAGAGTATGCCAAAGCTAACAATGTTTCTCTTGGTGAAGCAACTAAATTAATGTATAAAAAATTTGCTAAAGGCGGTGAAGAATAATGGCTGGTCAGTACACGGGATTACAGAAAACTTATAAAATTATGGATGCAGATGGGGTTGCTCTCTATCATGGTGTAACTTATGGTTCTAATAATGATGAATGTGTTAAACCCACTGTAGATAATGCTGTGCCCCTGGGGATTGTGACTAATGACGAACGTGTTAATGATCCTTTGCGGGCAGGTGGTGATCAGACGGGGCGTAATGTAGCGGTTCAATTAGAAGGGATTGCAAATCTTCTGTTAGCTGAACCTGTAGCTTACGGTGGCCGTGTTATCTTGGGAGCTGGTGGTGTTGGCAAAGCCCTTCCGTCTACTCCTGGAACTTATAATGTTATAGGTTTTGCTGAAAAGAGTGGGGCGGCAGGAGATGTTATTCCTGTTCGCATGAAATACCATGTATTTACTGTTTAATTTAAGTGAAAAGGAGATGAGCTAGATGCCTACTGTGCAGAAAGTTCATATAGATCAGGCATTAACAAATATTTCAATCGGATATAAAAATGAACAGTATATTGCTGATCAGATTTTCCTTCCTGTTCCTGTAGGTAAGCAGTCAGATAAATATTATGTTTATGGTAAAGAACGTTTTCGTCAAAATGATGACCGTAGGGCTCCTGGTACGGAAGCTAATGAAATTAACTGGACTCTGTCGAATGATCAGTATTATTGTGAAGGACATGCTCTGCGTCATGCAATTCCTGATGAAGAACGCTCCAATGCTGATGATGAGTTCCAGCTTGAAGCCGATGCTACGGAACTGGTAACGGAAGGTATCCTTTTGAATAAGGAAGTAGATGCCGCCAGCAAACTGCTGGATGCAAGTAATTACGATCCTGGGCTTTCTATGACTCTTGGTAGTGCAGGTGCCCCTGCAAAGTGGAGTGACTTCACTAATTCTGATCCGCTTAAGGACGTAGCAAAAGCTAAAGAAGCTATTCATAAGAAATCGGGTTTGCGGGCAAATACTCTGATTCTTGCGGAGCCTGTGTTTAATGTTCTCCAGATGCATCCGAAGCTGGTGGATATTATTAAATACGTCCAGCGTGGTATTGTGACTATGGATTTGATGGCGGCGGCTTTTGGGGTAGAAAAAATTCTGGTTGGTTCTGCTCTGAAGTCTACAGCTATGAATCCTGGACAGGAAGATATTTTAGCTTATATTTGGGGTAATGCCGCTATTCTAGCTTATATCCCGCCCCGTCCTGGAAAAAAGATTCCTGCCTTGGGTTATTCCTTTATGTGGAATAAAGATGGGCAGGGGGCCGTGCAGGTACGTCAATGGTATGAGCAGGGCCGTAGGGCAACCATCATTGAAGCTGAACGTTGGTATGATCAGAAGATTGTTTCTTCGGTGGCTGGCTTCTTGTTTGCGGATTGTGTCACCCCGCTGTCTAATTAATTAGTTTTATTGGATAAATTTTATTAAGTAACGGGTCGCTACTGTGGGCCTGTATCGGCCCGTAGCGACCTTTTTTATAGGAGGGATAAGTGATGGCTAAGAAAATGAAAAAAGAAGGTGTTGAAGAAATCTTTAATCAGATACAAGAAGGGATTGAAGAAGAAAAAAGTTTAGAGGAAGTTTCGGTACGAGAGGTTAAACTGGGAGTATCAGAACTTCTAGTGGTGGATATTTTACCCGAAGTACGGCAGGTTGTAGTAGAAAATCTTGGGGGCGGCGATGTGTATGTAGATCCGAAGGCTATTGCCTTTACTCCTGATAAATGTGTTGCTCCTGGTGGGAAAGTTGTATTTGAGGGTGTGAAAAAAGTATTTTTGGAGGCAACTAGTCGGCCTGTGGTGAAGATTTCCCAGTTTAAGTAGGGGGCGATAGTATGGATATTCTTACTGAAGGATATGAAGATTTGGTTCGTTCCCGATTTGGTGTAGATGACAGTGATTTACCCAACCAAGCTATTAACTCTCCATTAATTGCTGGTTTGGCAGAAGTAGTAGTAAAAAAGAGAGTGCCTGATTATGCGGCGGCGAGTGAGGAAGATAAGTTATACTTGCAAAATGCAGTAATCGCTTATATTTGTTATCTATTAGCCCCCTCCATGCCGATGCGGGTAAATGTAGAAGTTCAAACGTTGGATACTCGCTGGAAGAAAGGAAAGGTAGATTGGACGCAGGCGGCTAAAGATTTTTTAAATGACTTTGAGTTTTTTTTGTCCCAAATAACGTCTGTATCTGTAGTAATAGCTGACAGTCCTATTTGCGGATTAATTTCAGGTACACGAGAGCCAATTGGGACTTAGGTGGTGGCTGGAGTGATACAAGGTAAACGAAAGATAATCTTGAAAGAAGGGGTTCCCGTAGAAGTAATTTCGGTTTTGGGTGGGGAAGTGCAAACAACAATAGCTTTAGTAGGTAGGGCGAGTAAACAGTTTAATAATACTGCTTCCTTGGAAAGTCATAGACGGGGGCATTTTTTGCCTGAAATAACTGTAGACAGTGGTTATATTATTCACAATTTGGTTACTGATGATTATTATATTGTTGTTTCTACTTACGATGAAGTAATAGAAAATCAAAAAGCGGCTACTGTCGCCCACATGGTTAGGTCTAATGGGGTTATTGATGTGAGTGGAGAGGTAGAGGTTGCTGATGAGAATGGTAACATTAAAAAGCTGGCTCAAATTAAATATGCTGATTTGCGGGTATATGCTCAGGGTATTACTTTTGATTTAATGCAGTATCAGCCAGGATTCTTTGCTGATAGCAAGTTTATTCTTTATGCTCCTGGTGTGGATATAAATATCCTTGATCGGATTGTATTTAAAGTAGGAGGGCGGCAGATACCTTTAAAAGTAACTACAACTGATTATATTAGTTATCCTGGTCTGGTGTTGATACAGGTTCATGCGGAAACGAGGCGATAAATATGGGCCGTAGAAGTAATAGTTCTTATTTGATGTGGTTTGATCTAAACAGTTATTTACATGATTTAGATCAGGCTTTAAAACCTGCTTTACGCCAGATTAGGGATCTTTTGGTGCAGGAAGCTAAACAAGCGGCAAATAGACTGCCTTTTAAAGATAGTCCTGTCAGGTTGGCGGGAGGCGGTGTTACTAGTGATCGTAAAAGGAAGCAGGCTTTAATAAATTCAATTGTTGGGGATAAGGTAAGTGAGTACCGTTATTATGTTTTGCGTACTGCAGTAAAAGCAATGGTTAATAATTTCAAGAACTCTCACATTGGTATTTACTATGAGTTTGGTACAGGTGAAGCTGGTGATGATATTCCTCCAAAATGGCGTGATTTAGAAGATCCAAACCCTGCTAGGACAGGGAAAAAGATTGTGTCTCGTGGTCGAGATGTGATGTATCGGTCTGGCCGTGTTCCTGGTGTATGGCGGGATATGGGTGGTAATATGCGGATAACTGGTTCTCGTTATGCGGGGGGTAGTGGCCCAAAGTTTAGAGAATATATTGGTGAAGATATACTTGCTTATTATTGGTTTAGAAATGCTACGACTCATTTAAATGAAGAGGCATTACGAATTTTAAAAGAAGCTGTTAAAAAGGTGCATCCTGGTAAGTATTTATCTTTACGCCCTGTTTTTGTGTTGGGTAAGGATTAGGGAGGTGGGGTTGTGTCAGTTGTTAATTTATATAATGGAATTTATAGGGTATTGGCTAATGATGAACAGATATTAAATTATTTGGGGTTATCGTCAGCTTCTACTAATCTTGAAAAAGCTAAACATATCCAGAAAAGGTCAAAACCCCAGGATTTGGTGCAAAACCTTCCTTTAATAACTTTTTATTCTCCTGGGGGGTTTCGTGATAGTATTAATGATTATGTTTATGGTTCACGTTTTTTCTTTGATATTTATACCAGTGATGATGTAGAATTGGCCCAAAACATAGCGCAGAGAATATTAGATCTTTTTGAGGGTGAGATTCCTCCCTGGATGGGTGTGGAGAATTTTACCTGTCGGTTTGAGGATGGTCATGAGAGTGCTGTCGATCTTGCTAATATATACTGTTTTACTATTGAGGTAATAATGTTTATCTCCTTAGCCAAGTAGCTTGTTAAACATTAAAGAAGTTCGTCTAATCTATTTTCGTAGGTAAAGTTGATTGTACTATAATTGAAAATTAAATAATCTAAATAGTTAAGGAGTGACTAGAGATGGCGAAGAAGATGATTATTAAAGGCGTGGGTACGTTTATGGCAAAACGCCTTGCCAAGAATGGTGGTATTGAAGTAATTACCCTGGGTACTTTGCAGAATTTGCGGATTAATTTTAATACTGAAATTGAAGATATTTTTGGCGGTGATGGGCTTTTCCCCATTGATAATCTTGTCAGGTCTAAAACGATTGAAATTACGGCTACGGATGCCAAGTTTGATCTGGCCGCTTTGCAGTTGATGATGGGTTCCAGCATCAGGGAGGGAGTTAGTGAGACTCTGTGGGTTTTAGGTGAAGGTCAGACTGTTGCGGAGAAGATTGGTACGGTTACTGTTGGTTTTGTAGATTTGGATTTTGCATCTACTCTGGCTCCTGATCCTTCCTTTAGTGTGCGATTGAAGGATACTAATAAACTTTTGACTCAGGTGCCTTATGCGGCGGATACTGCTCCTGAAGCTGACGAGTTTATGTTTGATGCGACTTCTAAGCAGTTGATTTTTAATCCCTCTCTTAAAGGGATGGATGTGGTAATTAATTATAAACGGCAGGATACTAATGTAGATGTTGCCGATATTTTGGTAGATGAGGTTCCTTTCCCTGTAAGTGTGGTTCATCACGGTTCGTTCCTACAAAAAGATGGTACTTATGCAGGTATCGAGACAGAATTGTATGCTTGCAGGGCGCGGGGTACGTTTGCTATTGATACTCAGCGGGCGGCGGCTTCGGCCAGTGAGGTGTCGCTAGTAGTTATTGATCCTGAACGAGCTGATGGGAAGCTGGGTTCTGTGAAACTATATGCGGCTACTTCGCATGTTTAATTGTGGTTAAAACTGGCAAGGTAATGAGTGGAAGCTAGGTTTCCCCCTGCCTAGTCCTTGCCTTGCCAGTTTTTCTTTAGGGGGTTTGTATAACAAATTAAAGAAAAAATATGACGAAATGTCTATATTAAATATAGTAAGGATAGAAGGGGGATTACATAATGACGAAAGAAGAAAAAGAGCTGTTAGAAAAAGAACATGCAAGTAAAATGAACGCTCAAGCAGTAGAAAGGATAAAACAGGAAGCTCTAACTCAGGTGGAGGCGGAACGAATAGAGGCTGTATTTTTTGAAGATGATGCAGAAATTATGTTGCGAGATGGTAAGAAATACAAAATTCCTCCTGCCAGCTTGAGAGATGCAAGGAAATTAATGAAATTATTACGGTCGGTGAATGTAGATGCTATTATTTTAAATTTTGTACCTACGGATGACCCGCAAATAGATCAAAAGCGGGAACAGGATTTATTTGATATTTTATTACTGGCTTTTAAGTATTATCCTCATATTGATCGTGAATATCTTGACAGGTATGTGGATTTGGATACAGCCCGTAAGATAATAGATATTTTAATTGGGTTGAATGGTTTAAAAAAATAGAGCGGCGGGAGGGGGAGGATATTGAGGGAACAGAGATAAGGGATGAAGAAACAGACGAGCCTGTTCATTGGGGTGAGGTTTTCTTTATTTTACACAAACATTGCCATCTTAATAAGTGGGAAATATGGAATTATACTCTCCCGCAAATTGTGGAGTTAATGAAGGCGGTAAATAGATATATTCGTTTTGAAGTGGAAACTAGGATGGCTCCATTAGGCATATTTGGGGGGCTTGGAGAGGATACAGTAATAAATAAAGATGTAGATAATGAGTACCAAGAAGCTACAGAAGAGGATATTATGGCGTTCGCCAGGGCTCTTGGTGGCGGTTAGACCGTTCTGGCTAAACTAAGGTCAGGACGGTATTTTTTTGTAAGAAGGTGATAAAGGATGACTGATCAAATCATAAGCGGAGAAGATTATTCTTTAAAGACACAGATATTAATGGATTTTTCTAGTGCAATTAAAGAAGCAGGAGCTTTTGCAGATCAAGTTTCGGATATTGCTACTGCTTTTAGCAATATGTCAAGAGATGTAAAAAATATTAATCTTAAAGTGGCTGATTTAATTAAAGCGGAAATTACTAAGTGGAATGAGAGCGCGTTATTTGGTAATAAGTTTGATATTGGCAAGACTATTAAAGAAAAAGTGGAGAGGGCTATTGCAACTAATATTGCGAAACGTGATGTCACTATTACAGGTGGGGCGGGTGAACCGATTCAATTTGCTTTACGTGATAGTGACGTAAGGAAGATAAATACAAAAGTAACGAAAGCCATTCAAGAAGCTCTTTCTAAATTAGAAATTCAGCCCTTTAATTTACCTGCTTTTCAATTGACGGATCGCCATACAAAACAAATTCAAGCGGAATTTGTTAATAAATTATCGCAGGCGATAAATGAAGGCATAAATTTTGTTTGGGAGGGGGATAAAAAAAAGAGTTTTTCCCTGACAGTAACTTCGGAGAATATGCAGGCTATGCTGGACGCCTTTAAGACGAAGTTTTTGTCTTTAATTTCTAATCCTGCCTTTTTTACGTTTGCTGATGTTGAACCTGTAAAAATTGATGTCAGTAAAATGACTGCGGTGTTAAATAAGATAAGGGATTCTCTAGGTGATATAGATAAGCATTTAAATATTGATTTTGAAGAGTTGCGGAAGCTACCTAATATTGATAAGTCCCTAGCAAAATTTAGGGAGCATATTCAGATTGTAGTGGCGGAGATTGCTGATATAAATAAGAAAATCAGCGGTCTTTCTACTGGTGTTGATGTGGGCGGGCTCCAGCAGGTGGGCCAGCAGATTGCGACTTTACGGACGACAATTATTACTAAAATTGGGCAATTATTAAAGGAAATTACTCAACAGGTGGCGACTATACCCGCAGGCACTATTGAACAGGCTAAGTACCAGGCGGCTATTGGCAATATTGGCGTGGTATTGAATAACTATGTCCTGGCTCAGATTGATGGGATTATGAAATCGCTGTTGACGGCGGCGGGGGCGCAACTTGTGAAAGTGCAGGGGAAGGATGTTTATGTAGCTGGTATGAAGCAGTTACAGGAGCGTTTGGTGGCCGCTACTAAGGAGGCTTTGAAGGGAATTGATTTTAGTAAGTTGGGGATAGATGTAGCCCCTCTACAAAAAATGTTGGATGATTGGAGTGATTCTATAGCTAAAGCCTTACAAGAGCGGGTGGTGGGGTCGGTAACAAAACTTACTGATGCAATTTTAAGGCTTCAAGGAAGTATAGAGATAAATGTATTTAATTTTATCAATGATTTGGAAAAGGGTGTGGAAGAATGGTTTAAAAGTCATTCTGATTATAGTGGAATGATACGAGGACAAGATATAGTTGATTATCTTATACCTCGTGTGCAACAAGGTATTTTAGATATAATTACCAGTATGGTTCCTGTTTTTGATGCTGGGAAAAAGATACAGGTAACAATACCGTCTGAAGTAATAGAAAAAATCCAAGAAAGTATATACGATGTAGTGTTGCAAGAAATAAAGTTAGTGCAAACTACTCCTAAACAGGGTACTAAAAGTGGCATCCAAGAGTTAATTAAGAAGGAGACGGAGAAACTAGCGCAACTCCTTATAGAGAGAGCACGGAATATTTTTACGGCCTTAATAGAAGGGGTGTCGGCGGGGAGTTTTATGGTTCTTTCTGCCGAAGAACAGGCCCAGGTGCAGGCTGGTTTACAGAAGAGTGCGAGAGAAATTATTAATAGTTATCTAGTTGCTCTTCAGAGGGGTTTGGGGACACTAGTAGTTTCGCAGGAGGTTATCTATCACGTTCAGAGTGAAATGCAACAAGCCGTTGATAAGGCGGTGCAGAAGGTAAAGTTCGAGGTAGGTGAGTTTACTTTAGATATAAATAGCATCATTAAAAAAGTGGTTAAAATTGTTGAGGATGCATTGAAGAAAAGTTTAGCTACTTTAGATGTAGGTGTGCCGCAGTGGAATTTAAATATTAATTCTCTTATTATCCAACCCATTCAACAGGGGTTGCGGCGTTTGTTTGTCGATTTAGGGAAAGAGATAAAGGAACAGTTGGCTATTTCTGTTAAAGGGGAAAATATGGTAGCACCCGTTAATTTTACGGAGTTATTAATGCCTGTGAATAAGGTTATTAATAATTATTTGCGTGATTATATTAAAACCGTTGTAGGGGTTATAAAATCTACGGATAGGATGGCTTCTTTCCAGGCGGTAACTGGTGCTTTGCATCCTGAAGTGCGGCGGGCACTAGCGGCTGAAGCTGAAATGTCGGTGCGGGCGTTCCAGCGGGCTAATCCCCTGCTTCAGGGAGAAGAGTTCTTGCAAAAAATTATGCGTGAGAATATTAATGCTATCTTTAAGCGTTTCCATGCTGTTTTAACGAAGAGTGCTACGCAGATTGTAAAAGAATATCAGCAAGCATTGGGAGAAGTGGAAGTAAAGCCTAACTTGGAGGCAGTTTGGGACTTAACACGGAAAATGACAGCTTTGCAAGACGCTATTGCGAAAAAAGTAAAGGAGTTGCTGGATGCTCAATTTAAGGCTTTAATGACTGAGATTAAGGAATTAAAGTTATACCCTGCTAGTATCGGTGCTTATGTTCCTCCTGCTTCTGTTAGACGCAGTGTTGAGAGTACAGCTCGTGGGATGGCTCGTTCTGTGAGTAGTGGACGGGGTGCTTTCCCTGTCCAGGAAAGGGTTTATGCGGCACCTTATTCCAATATTTTTAGTGAGGGCAGGGGCAGATCGCGTTATATTACTCCTGGTGGAGATACACGGACTTTTGTGGGTTCAGTAATCAATACGATGCGGTATATTACAGCAGGTATGTTAATGGGTATTCCGATGGGTCTGGTGTATAGTGCTTGGGAATCGGCGCGGCAGTTTGATTATGATTTGAAGAAGGCCGAAACTAATCTTTTAGCTAAAGAAGAGAATATTTTAAAATTGGCGGAAGAAAGGGTTAAACTTCGTTATGAGCAAGCGAGTCGTTTGGGGGATTATGGTATTACTGCCCGACAGTATAATAATGAGGTGGAACGCAGGCGTCTGGTAGAGGAAGAAGTGGCACGGATTCGTAATCTGGCGGGTCGTGGGGCGGTACGGCCTTTACAGGACATTGCTTTAAATTTCGGTATTAATCAAGAAGAGATGGGAAGAGTATGGGAAATTACCACTAGGCGGGTGGATAATCCTTATGAGGCTTTAAGTCTTTCTAGGAGTGCGGCGAAGATTTACGCCTATGAGCGAGAGGAATTAACGCCTGAAGAGGCCGCTAAAGGCATGGAAGCAATTGCCTCTCAGTGGGGTTTGCGCGGGCAGGATATGGATCGTGTCGCTAATATGCTGATTAAAGCAGGTTTGTTATCTCAGGCTTCGGTGAAAGATTTGTTGCAGGCCCAGGCACGGTCTGGTATTACTTTTGCTCAAAATATGCCTGGGATTCCCAAGAGCGAAGCCTTGGCAACTTCCCTGGTGTTGCAGTCGCTTTTTACTCAAACTACGGCACGTACAGGTAGTGAGGCAGGCACTTTCTGGCGGACTGTTTTTGAAGCTCCTTTTAGAGCAAACGAAGCAAAGTTTTTGGAGCAAATGGCGGAGAGTAATCCTGCCCTGGCAATGCTGTCTCCATTTAAGAAAATTAAGCAGGATGATGGGACTTATAGGCGTATTCAAAAAACTGGGTTGGAGATGTTTTTAGATATTGTGGAGGCGGCTAGGAAATTGGACGATCAGAGTAGGATTGAATTATTAAATAAGGTGTATAAAACCAGGTATACGGCTAGTGCTGAGGCGATCCAGGCTTTAATAGAAGATATAGATAAATTGACAGGTTATCCTGACTTACGGTCGTACATTAAAGATGTGGAGAATGTTACTCCTGAAGAGGCTTTTCAGGCTATTGCAGGAAAGATGGATACCTATGAGTTTCAGCGTCAGCGTGCGTTGACTATGTGGCAAATATCAACGTTTGGAGTCTTTGAGAGTCTAAAACCACAGTTTAGTTCTTTAATAACTTATTTAACGGCTTTTTTACGGGTTATTCGAGATAACGCTGACAAAGTAGCTAGTGTATTGTCCATTGTTAGTAAGATTGCAGTGGGGTTAGGTATAAAGTTTTTTATGGGTAAAGGTCAAAGTTTTGTAGATAGGTTTAATCAGCGACAGCTACAAAAATCCTATGCTACCAATATGGGTTGGTTGGAAGAAGAAGCCTATATTCAAAGGCTTAAAAAGTTATCTGTAATGGATGAAATGGCTTATTGGGAACGGCAAGGGAGAGAAATTGAGATTGAAAAGACTAAGCTGGCTACTCCTATTAGTAAAGCTAAACGCCGACAAGATATTGTAAAAAATAGATTAGAGCAGGCTAAACATATTTATAATGAAATGCTGGCGGAGGGGGCAGATTCTAGTCAATTGGCTTTACAGCAACAAAGAATAGATAAGTTGCAAAAAGCCTACGATCATTTTACGCAAACTTTGGATAAATATAATAATATAATGGCGGAATTGGAGGCGAAGCAGGCTGGTTATAATCGTCAAATAGAAAAATTAACTCAGGAGATGGCAGAAGTAGATAAGGAAGCGGTTGATTTACAAAAACGAATGGTTTTATTAGATACGGCTTTTGCGGATATGGGTTTGCGTGGTAAGCAGGTGATCTCTGCCTACCATCTTTTGAGTAAGGAATTTAAGACAGGAGCAATGGACATTGAGCGGTTTGAGAGAGCTTTACAGGAATTAGCAAGGGTATCAGGACTTTCAGAAGGGAGATTAAATTCTTTACGCCAGGACGTGGATGCTCTGGTGAAGGAATTTAAAGAGGGCAAGATGACAGCCGAGGCTTTTTCCCGCGAGATCAGGCAGTTAGAGCGCAATTACCGCCTCGGTGATTTGGGAGCGATTGAGGGTAAAGCGGTAGCTGAATTAAAGGGTGTTAATTTACTTGATGCTGTAATTGCAGGTTCTTTGTTTGGTAAACAGATGCGCCAGCCGCAAACGGCCCAGGCCATGCTTGGAGAAATCGGAGGGCAGGCGGGTAGCGCATACGCTAAATACGCTGGTATTTTGGCGGGTATTCCCCTTCTGGCTAAGATGGGCGGCTTTTTGGGTAATTTGTTCGGTAAAGGTAAAGCTCTAGTTACGGGGGAAGGAGCTATTGCTAAAGGTATAGGAACGTTGGGTCGTGTTGGTGGTAAGATAGCGGGCAAGCTGAGTATTGGTGGTAAGTTTTTAGGTGGCCCCATAGGGTGGGGCCTAGCGGCGATGGAAATACTAGGTAATCCCCTAGCTTCCAGTATTTTATCTCCTGGGGAGCGGTTGCAGGAAGAGGCCAATCAAGAGGAGCAAATGATTAAACGTTTCCAGAATATAAGGGATGCAGGCTGGTTGCCGAAGATTGTTTTTGGTGCTTTTGAGGCTATTAATACTCTTACGGGAGGTCTTTCGCGTCTATTTGGTGGTACTACCCCTTCTTTTAGTGAATATGGACAGGCGTGGAAGGCTCTGTTATCAGGGGAGGATGATTTACAAACTTACTTAACGGAACGGTTAGGAGTAGCGCAGAAAAAAGGGCGTGCGTTAGCTTTAATACAAGAAGAACAGGAGCGGTATTTACGTGAGAATCCGACATTAGATTTAAACGGTGATGGTTTGCGGGAAGATACTTCTAAGACAGATTGGCGTGAGGTAACTTCCTTTGAAGAAGGACAGCAAATGCTGTCATTGATCAATGAACGGTTGAATATGAAACTGGCCGAGTTAAACTCGGAGTTTGAGATTAAAAAATCGGAGTTACTGCGGGCTGGTTTTAGAGAAGATTCTGATCGTTTACGGAATTTAATGGCAGGGTTTCTTCGTTCTAATATTGAAGCGTTAGAGGAAGCAGTAAAACAGATTCAAGAAAGGAAGAGGTTATTAGAGGAAGCTAATCCTAACACTTATAAGGATAATGAGGCGTGGCAGGCCCTACATTTGGCGGAATTGCAACATCAGGCTACTATTGCTCAACAGCGGTTGCAACTTTCGCAGACAGAATTTTCCGAAGTAGATGAGATTACGAGTAAACTGGAACGGGAACGTCAGCTTATTCAGGCGGAGTATAGTATTAAGCGAGGGAAAGCGATTTTAGGGGGAGCGCAGGAAGATTCGTGGACGGTTCGCTCTATAGAGCGGGCACAAGTAGAGCAGGAGAATAGGAAGATTGCTACAGCTATTACCGAATTGCAGAATTTAATGCAGAGGTATGCTGAAGGAGATGCGCGGCGGGAGCAGATATGGTTACAGATAAAACAATTACAAGCAGAATCTACAGATAATTTGGTTAAAATTAGAAAAGCTCTACCGTCTCAGGGTACATTTAATCTGCCCCCTGAAATTAAACCGTTAACCTACTGGGAGGCTAAAACCTTAACGAATAATTATCGTAATATGACTTACCGTCAAGGTGATGTGATTGTAAATCTAAATATTGATAATATGAGTGGTTCACCTAGCGATGTTCAAAAAATATCAGAAGTGGTAGCGAAAACAATAAGAGATACCCAGGCTGGTTTGACTGGTTTGTTGTGGCAACAGGTGAAAAGCGGTATTGGCAGTAATTATCGGCCTTTACTACCGTAAGGAGGCTTTATTATGACGCAACAATATCCATTTGGTTCGGCGAAGGATCGTTATAAAAAGAGGCTATTTGTAGATATGGGATTTGGTTATCAGGAGGTGGGGGCGCGATTAATTGAGCCCTATTCACCTCCTGTTCCTCAATTTAATGTTAAAGAGTTGACAGTTATTAATGGGCCTTCTCATATTCAAAATATGGGTATTTCTAGTTATAAAGCGCAGATAACGTTGTTGTTTGATGATAAAGAAGCCTATACTGAATATCTCACTTATTGTGGTTGGACGCATAAATTTTATGATGAAAAGGGACATTTATACCTAGGTAGTGTTACTAGTATGAAGGTTTCGGTGTATGAAGCTAATAGGCGGTATAAAGTAGAATTGGATATGATTTTAGTCAAAAAAGATGAATATGATCGTAAAAATAGGTTTAAGTACCAAGATATTGAAGGGCATTGGGCACAGACGGAAATTGAAGAGATGGCTAATCTGGGTTTATTAGCAGTAATGACGAGGGATAACCAACCTATTCTTTATTTTCGACCTGATGCCTATGTAACCAGGGCTGAATTTATAGCCTTTTTAAATCGGACAAGGAGATTATTAGAACAAAGTATTAGGGAATAGGTCTTTCCTACCTATTCCTTTACCTATACTAAAGGTGAGGTGATAGTCGTGAAAAAGTGGGTTGATGTTAATGAGGGTGACTGGTTTTATCAGGAAATTATGGAGGCATCGCGGATTGAATTAGAGGATGGTAAGCCATTTGTGTCAGGTATTCCTTATAATGCTTTTAAGGCGGGGGCTCCTTATATTTATGAAGAACATATAGCCACCGAGGGACAGAAGGTTTTTTCGTTATCACAAAAAATAGTTCCCACGATAGATAATCCTTTATATGTCTTTATAGATGGGGTACAGACTGTATATGAGAAAGTAGAGGATAATGCTTCAGGGACTTCAGATGTGACTTTGTATGGGGCTCCTAGAGCGGGGGCGGTAGTGTCTTTTACTAGTTGGGGTATACCTGAGACTGATAAATTTGGTAAACCTACACCACCTTATACTGGTTATTATCCGAAGTATACTCTAAGTAGAGCTAGTAATTATGTTTATGATAAATTTAATCGGTATTATCAAGAGTATGTTTATGTTTTTGGTAGGTATTTGCGGCGGGCACCTGTTCCTGATGAGGAGTGGAGTGATCCTTCTATTTGGGAACAGGTAGTTCAAAAGTATATTGGTTATGACACAGATATTTATTGTATAACCCCCACAGGGACAGTCTATATGCCGTATAATTTTAATAATGTAACTTGTACGATTGTTTATACAACACAAGAACCGTGGGGGTTAAAGCAGAATACTGAGCAGTTTAAGCCGACTTCTCCTATGGTTTATTATAATAATAGGTTTTTTCCTAATGCTTATATTACGAGAGCGGAGGCTTATGTTCTCATCAACCGTTTAAGGAAAACTTTTTATAGTCGTTTTACAGATTTAGAACCTCCTGGTTCTCGTTTGGAGCAGACGATTGTTGCTTATGAAGGGCAGACGGTTTTTAGGTTGAATGGTACTTATCCTGCGGGGAAAGAAAAGTTGCTAGTTAAAGTAAATGGTGTTAATAAAGAGGCTGGGGTAGATTATCAGGAAACGGATGCTCATACGGTTACTTTTAATACAGGTTTGCACGAAGGGGATCAGGTTTATTTCTTTTATGAGAAAACGGTAAGCACTAGGTTTGCGGATGTAGGGGTTCCTACGAGTATGGTTATCCTAGGTACAGGAGAAGTTATTAAGGAAACAGATTGGTGGACGCAAGATATATTAGCGATGGAAGATGAGGTTATACGCAGTACGGGTCAACCTTTAATAAGCGGTATTTTATGTTCTTATTTTGATGCTAATGGCAATGTAGTTGTGGATGATATGTATAATCCTTTAGAGGGTACTAGCCAACCTAAGTTGATGTTTATGCCTGATTCTTTGTTGACACGGGCTGAAGCAGTTACTTTTTTAAATCGTTTTCGCAAGTGGGCGTTGGAGCGATTTAAGTATTAGGTGGTGAGTGAGGATGCAACCCATATCAGAGGAATTAAGAAAAATATTGGCAAAGAGATTAAAGGTTAGTAGCTATGAGCGTCCTACTTACAGGGTAGAGGTAGATCGGTTAGTTTTTATACCTGGGCGGGTGGAAGAAATTCAATCTTTGGCTGAGGATTATCAATTAACAAAAGAAGTAGTACGGACATGGATTGATCCATCTTCCACTGTTTCTTCTTATATTACGACTGCGGAGGCGGTGTTTCCTCTCCCTGGGCGAACATTAAATGATGTTACCTGCGCTTTTGGGGCCAGGGGATATAACGGGCATAGCGGCCTGGATATAGCGGCTGATGTGGGTGAGACGGTGGTGGCCGCCTGGGGTGGTAAGGTAAAGCGAATTGAACGCTGGGATTATGAGTCTTACGGACATTGGGTGGAAATTTTGCATGAGGGTGGTATTATCACTCGTTATGCTCATTTAAGTGAGATTTTTGTTAATGTAGGAGATAATGTTAATCAAGGTCAGGCTATAGGTAAAGCAGGTAATACAGGTAATGTATGGTTTAGTGGTCATAAGGTTACAGGTAGTTACAATGATCCAAATTCTGAGCGGGCGCGGGGGCTAGGTTCACACTTACATTTTGAAATATGTTTACCTAACGGTAAAGGTGATATTTATGCTGTAGACCCTGTTCCTTATTTAAATGGTAGCAAGAAATTATCTTTATCTTCAGGTAATACTGGTGATGGTGTAACTGTAGGGGAGACTTATACAGGTTTACCTGGGGAAGTACGGTTGGATGAACAGTTTGTAAAACGGGATTGGTACACTGATCCCCGTTACAATTTAGATGCTAATTTCCAAATTTATTCATCATATGACGGAGAGGTACAAAGGTTTGTCTTTGATCCTAATACGGTTTCGGAAGATGTTACGGTAGGTTTTAATATTGAGGTGGATATGCAGAGAGCAGGGTTTATGGATTTAAGTTATATGGCTTCTTTGTCTGAGGGGGATCAGCTTAGAGTTTATGAAAATGGTAATTTAGTGCGGCGGGTGACGGAGTTTAGTGGGGTTGAAGAAGAGTTAAAGGGTATTGCTGTTCCCCAAGGGAAGAATATAATTAGAATTGAAGTTTTTTGGAAACGGGGTTCGCGGTTGCAAACTTTAGCTTTAAAACATATTCTTATTCAAGAATTAATTGTGCAAGCTCTAGCTAGAGGTGATAAAACAATAGATAATTTTGATCCGACGAGGGATTTGCCAGGGTCTTCTGTGGCTACTGGTTATTGGGATGTTATGACTATAGATAGTTTTGTGTTTAATGAGCAACCAGAAAAAGTAAGTTTGCAGGTAGGTCAATTTGTATATATGGATACTTTAACTTTGGATAATGTTCAGAGTATTGAAATAGATAGTCAGTTTGATATGGAGGCGGCGGAGGCGCAAATAACGATTTCTAACCCTGATGGTTATTACAGTCCTGATTATAACCCTTATTTATTTCCTGAGTTATATAAGGATTCGCCGTTCTCATATTGGACTAATGGTGGTTTTCATGTTGGGGTTTTAAGTGAAAATACCCCGATTCGGATTTATTTAGGTTATGGTATGAATTTAATGCGGGTGTTTACAGGATTAATTGATCGGGTAGACATGACTGCTGATGGGAATATGACAATATATTGTCGTGATAGGTATAAAAAGATAATGGACAAAGTGCTAACGGAGACTAAGCAATATCCTCGTGAGATTGACCCCGCTAATCCGCTAACTAATGCCTCTTGGCGCGATCAGATTATTGCCGCCGCTAAAAAACATGCGGCGGCGGTTGGCGTCGATTATAAATTCTTATTAGCTATCGCACAACAAGAAACTGCGATGGGTACACAAGGATGGGGGCGGCCTGAGCAGGGAGGTTATGTTCTTGGCTATGGGTGTTATAGTTCTTCTTACGCTGATCCAGCTTATGCAGGAATTGAAAAGCAGATGTATTATGGAGCCAAACGTATGGTAGATGCTTTGCGGAGTCGAGGTTTTCAGGTAGATTCCTGGGATGATGTAGAATATTTTCGTTTAGGGGGAGATTTGGGAACAGGATATACCTGGACTTCAGATGAGAATTGGACTAATAATGTTTGGAGTATTTATAATGAAATAAAAGCTAATCCATCCCAGTGGGATACTAATTATACAGAAAGTGCTTCGGGTACAGATGATAGCCAGAAAACGGCTTGGCTAAAATCGGCTGTAGTGCAAGATTTAGTAGCCCATGCAGGGATGTTTGGTTGGCGGGCTACTGATGAGGATAGGCAGTATCCTGATGCAATTATTGAAGAGACTTATTTAATAGAGGTAGATCAAAAACATGGGTATGTTGTAAAGGCGGGGTCAAGTGAAGGAGAATTTATTACGGTGCCTATTTCTTCTATACCCACCCCCCAGGGCTGGTTAAATCCCTTTGTAGAAGCCTATGGGAAAAAATTTGAGGCTTATCGTTACAAAGTATCGGATTGTATTAATGAAGTAATTGGGGATCTTAATTATCGTTCTTATTGTGATCGTTACGGCACCTATCGCTTAGAACAGCTAAGATTGGATAAGCCTGTTGTGGCTGAATTTACCGAAAACGAGAATTTACTTACTATCGCAAAGACTGTGGATTTTTCGCGAGCACGTAGCCATTTAGTTATTATTGATGCTGATGGTCGCGCGGAAAATTTTATTGATAAGGAGATTTTATTGGAGTTAAAAGGAGAGTTGCGGACTGCGGTAATTAGCGTGGGGTGGGCAAAATCTTCGGAAGCGAAAAAACAAGTAGCATTACGGGCCTTTTTTGACATGAAGCGGTTGTGCCGTACTTTACAGGTATCTATAGTTGGAAATCCAGCCTTAGATATTTTAGATCGTATATTAGTAGTGGATAAACATACTACTACTCGTTCAGTCTATACTATTAAAGGTATTAGGACTAGTTTTTCTAAGGATACAGGTTATATTCAAATTATTGATTTAATGTGGTCTGCCGCTGATGGGACGGTGGTATAATGGCGGGCGTAACCCATGATTATTTGATTTATCCTATACTGGAATTAATCCACAATGAAATTAGGAAAATAAATTCTAGTGAAGATAGTGTGGGTGACATTGCGGCTATTACTTTACATCGTGACCATCCTGCAGATCAAGATAAGGTTACAGCGGTTGACTTTGTTTATGATGATGGACGTACGACTAGTGTTTATCTTCAATATGGTTCAGAGGATGCTTCAACCTATCCCGTGGGAATAACTCCCGATAGCTTAGACTATACTTATTACTTAATGTGGCGATTGACGGGGGTTATCCTTTCTAATTTTGATCCTTCAGGAAACCTTTTGAGTAGGTATCGGATAGGTTTGCTTTATGATGCGAAAGGTTTATTGGTAGGAACTGAAGTGAATCGATTAGGGTAGGGGGGTGACAGCATGTTTCAGGTTACTTATCCTGTTGGTGGAGTAATTGATAAAGTAAGGGAACTTCCTTACCCTCATTTTTCTAAGTTAACTATTCCTTATATACGAGGGCGGCGGTTGGATATTCCTGAAGCGACAGGGGTATATTCGGATACCTATTCTTTACCTTTTAAAACGGAGTTTTTATCTATTGCTATAGCTTGTAGTCAGTATTGTGTTGATGATTATTGGGAGTTGACCATTGGGCAGGATAAAATCTGTGAGACTATTTATACTAAGGAATTACCAGAGAGTGTAAGTATGGGTAATAGTTTTGGGATTGTGTTTCCTATAGCGGCTAATACACCGTTGAAGTTTGATTTTTATAATAATAGTGGTAAGGCGAAGCAGGTTTGGTATAATATAAAGTTTTTACGGTAAGGGGGGCGGTATAGTTGCCAGCAGATCAAGTGGCTTGGGTAGAAGGGGCGGCAGAGGCGGAGAATATTATTACTGCTTTAGTGGATAGCATCGTTAGTGCTACTATACCTTATGAAATAAATAAATGGCAGAAGGTTTTTAGTAGTGATGCGTATATATGGGTAACGTATAATGAAAATTTTAGAGATAATATACAAGGTATATATAAACATACTGATGGGAATTTATATCCCGTATATAAGGTGGGTACAATAAATACTATTAGTAGTAATAATTTAGAATTATGCGATACAGATGGCTATGTGTGGGAAGTAAATTCAAATAATGAAAGGACTGGTAAAAAGTTTCAGGTAAAAGCTGTTACTTATGTGGATGCGAATGGGGTTTCTCACACTTTACAGGTAACGGGACTGTTGTTAGTAAATGTACTTGATTCTACGGAACCGACGGTGGGGGCTAGGTGTTATATTGTTGAGCAGGTACGGCAGGAATTGGATGGAAGTTATAAAGCTGATCCAGAATGGAATGAATTTAAGATTGTGGCAGAAATGCCTTCTGATTGGAATTATTTACTAACGAGAGATCGGGTACTTTTGTATAATTATTATGGTTCGTATACTTATTTATATAAACCTCCTGTTTATAGATTTACTGAGAGATATTATACTGCGGATATAAATATTAGTGATAAGGTAGAAGTTTTAAAAATTACTCCTGATCCACCTACAGGATTAACAGCTAAGAATTTTTATGTAATGTTTAAACATCCTATTGGGCAATATAATTATTTTGATGTTTTATATGGAGAGGGTTTTTTAGGCACGCCTAGTAGCGGCGATCCAACTTTAACTTATAAAGATATTTGTGATGTGACGACAGTAGGAAAAGGGAAAACTCCCGTAATTATAGATCAGAAAAAAGCCGAGGCTATGTATAAGCAGTGGAATGATCCTCAACAAGAAAAGGTTTTTGTGCCGCCTTCTTTTTCCTGGGAGGTGCGATATGGAAGGGAAGTAGTAAGTCCTCCTGCTCACTATTTTTATGGTTGTAATACTAGTGTGTCAGGGATCGGTTTAGTGTCAAGACGACCAGAGTATCAAGTTAATTATTATCTTTCTATAAATAATAGAAGAATAGCTATGATAATTGAAGGCGACCCTGTGCCTGATAGAGAGGGATATTACAGAAGTTTTGGTTATATCGGGCCTATAATTTCTTTTAGTAGTAATGATTACACCAATAACTTTGCCGTTACGGTAGGGATGGGGGAATTAAATAAAGACAAGACAGGGTTTGTTTTACAGGACATTGATCAAAATAATAATCCTTTATATACACAATATGGGGATTATGCTTCTAATGGTATGTATTCAGTATCTATGTTAAGTACAAAAAGTGGTAGTACGTTATTTCAAGCATTTTATCCATCTTTTAACACTCCATTACCAAATTATCATGGCGGTTCAATTCCTTCTGGCTTGTATAATCTATTGATAGCGGAAGATTTTTTACAGGCTTCTAGGTGGACAGGAAAATTTCATGCGAGCCCAATTTATTTATATCATCAATATGAAGGGTATAGAGGGTATTTGGATGGTGTTTTAGCAATTAGTCCTTACAATCTTACTCATTTAGATGAACTAGAGTTTGATACAGGAGAACCTAAAGATCCTGCTAATCCAGAAGTTGGGAATTGGATAGAGGTTTATAAGTTTGTGCGGTTGTTAAGTCCTATTAATTTTATGTTGCGATCAGCAAATCCCAATGATATGATGCTTGCAATTTTAAAAGAGGTCAGGTAGGGAGGTAATAATTTATGGCAGATTTTAAATATGTAGAAACAATTACAAAGTCCCAGGATTTACTTAACACTATTAAAGAAATTTTAACTTTTACTAGTTACCCTTTTGACGCTATGCACGGAGAAACAGAGGTAGCTAATACTTGGATTATAAAAGAAGAAATTACTGATGTAGCAACAGGTAAAATAAAAGAATTAACAGTACAAGGAAAGACAGCTATTGGTTCAACTACTGTAAGAAATAAAGATTTTTATGTAAGATTTAAGTTAAATGGTTTTAGTGATGTAAGTAAACATAGTTCAATGACTGTTCAACTTTTAGATGAGTTTAATCCTACTAATAATAGTTATGGTGTTAACGGCTATCCTGTGCTTTATGAGTGGGCGCAAGAGAATTATTCTAATTCAGATCGGGATTTTAATTCTCCAGTATATTTATACGCAACTATAAGTAATAATAGGATTGCTATGGTTCTAGTAGCTGATCCTGCTATTAATTTTAATGATTATCGAAAATCATTCCTTTATATTGGGGCAATTCAACCATTTAAGTTCAATGAGGATGATGTAGATGGTAATATTTTGTTGACGGCGGGGGCGTATAGAAAAGAGCCTAGTTATACTGAAATAGCTATTAATAATCCTGATTATTATTTTGGTGAGTTTACAGCTACGGGCAATAATAATTTCCAAATGTTAAAAACAAAAACAGGTATTTTATTTCAAAAGCATTATCCTGCTTTTATCACTCAGGCCCCTCCCCCTGGAAGTGCTTATGTTGATTCTCAAGTAGGGGATACTGGCGTAAAATTAGAATCACAAGGATTTCAAGCCTCTCGGTGGACAGGTAAGTATCATATGAGCCCGATTTATGTATACCATCCTTATGAAGGGTATCGCGGTCAATTAGATGGATGTGTGGCCGTTACTAAACATAATATTCTTCATCTGGATGAGTTAGTGGTAGATGTAGAAGGGAAGCCGTGGACACAGGAAGTATATCGTTTTTATGATATAAATACTGAGCAATGTTTTACAAAACATTCAGCGAATATAAATATGGGGTTGGCGGTATTAAAAGAAGTACGGTATTAAGTGCTTGCGTAAGGTGGTGGGGAATTTCAGGTATCAATTCTGAAATTCCTTTTTTGTTGTGGGGTGAGAGAGTTGTCACTTATGACTATTTCTAATGTATATAACTGTAGAGTGTTAGATTTAAATCAATGTCGAGAGACTTTTTCAGTTGTCGTAGCTATTTATAATAATTTCCATCAAGATAGTTATTATTTTAAATATATACCTTATAGCAGATATAGTAGTATTGTGATGATGGATTATCTTTTGGGGAGGAAGGAAATTGTTGATGGTTCATTAATGGCGGAAGTTGCGGCGGTATTAAAAACTGATCTTCCTGGACAAGAAATAGTGTTAATAACAGGAGATAAGCAGGATATAATCTCAGAGATTACTTTGATAGATGTTGGTTATAAAGAAAGTCAGTCTACTAGTGAGGTATTAGAAGGGTGGGGAGTTAGAGAACCTTTATCGGTTGGTGAGGTAAAAAAGAATTTTTTAACTGGTTATGTAGAGGAAGAGAGTGCTATAAGCAATGATTTTGTAACTGGATTGCTTATAATTCATAAGCATCCTTTAACTATTGATAGGGATTTTCTTTCTTATTATCGTTATGATAGTCACGATTTAATAATAAATTTTAAGTCTGTGGAGGGGCAATCTCTTAAACGAGATTTAATTGTAACTAGGGATCTTATTTCTTTTGATAGAAAAATAATGCGTGATTTAAACCTAACTAATGACGTAAAGTCGAGGCGATTTACCTTAAAGGAAATTGTTCCTAGTTTTTTCATTTCAGGGGGACGTGAAAAAGATAAGAATTTATTTATTGTCGATACGGTCAACGGTGAGCGGTGGTTAATAAATGGTAAGATAATACCTGTAGAGTTTTTAAAGGGTGGGAGACAGGACGGAGGCCATTTTTTATATGTGCCTGACCATCTTTTAGGTGGTTTTTTATATCGCATGGCTGTCCTTTTAGAAGGAGTATTGGGTACTAAAAGTAGTTTTAATGGGATAGTGGAGGCAGGTTGGAAGGAAGGCATATCTGGGGGAAAAGGAGTGTTTGCTGATATTAAAGCTCTTTTAGGTAAGAAGGAAGATGAATATGGAGCAACCCTTTTATACGAACAGGAATTTAGTATTTTAGATAGGGTAAGATTAGGGTTTGTGGAAGAGGTTATGAAAAAATTGGCGGAGGTAGATAATCAAAAAGCGGCTGTTTCTTTGGTGGATTTGTTGTTGACGGAACGTATATGGCAAGGATTGGCAGAAGGGGATTTTGATATTATCACAGCAATTCTAGAAAAAGGAAGAAAGGCTCTTATAAATAAAGAGGTTATAACAGGAGTTTCAGAGGAAAGGTATGCTAAGACAAATATAATTATTCCTGTAGCTTTAAGACAGGAGCTACCGTCAATTATTTACAGTTCTACAGTGGCAGAAAAAGATCCTTTGCCTCTAATAGAAGAAAAAGGGTTAATAGCTCTCAAAAAGCCAGGGGAGGCTTCTGAAATTAAACTAGGGTTAGGACAAGGCCTAGTTTATGATTATACTAATGATATAGTTGATTTAGGAATGAATCCTGAATTTTGGGTAGGCGGGTTTGGTGTACCTGAAGAGTATAATCCGCTTGATCCTTTAAATCCTTATTATCCGTGGGCTGATGAAGTTTTTCGCATTGATCAAGGTATTTGGCAACCTGTGGAGGCGGAAGGATGGGAATATGATCCTACTACTAGAGGTTTTATTAATAGCTCGCAGATAGAAAGATGTGGATTAGTGTATAGGGATATAAATAGTGATGGTTATATTTTCTGGACTAGTTTTAAAGTAACGGGTTCAGGAGATGATGGTGTAGGAATTATTTTTAATTACGTTGATGAAAATAATTATTATAAATTTATTATTAATGGTGGAGATGCAGATTATAGCCTGAGTATGGCGAAACCGATGCAGTTGTATAAAGTAATAAGTGGGGTTACGGTGCCCGTTGGGTCGCCGATGGAACCCTTCCCTTGGATAAGGGATAGATGGTATACAATTAAAGTGATCGTAAATGATAATCGTATTAGTCTTTATGTAAATAATAAACTAGAGTATGATTTTGTAGAGTAGGGGGTAATTTAGGTGTCTAAAACCTTTGGTATCCTTACAGAAGGACAAAAAGATGTAATGTTTGCCAATATGGGAGCGGCTTTAATTAATAATGATGCAATAAATAATCCTGGTAATCCTGTTGGCCCTAATTTTCCAAGGGCTATAGGACGTTTGCCTGGGTATCAGAATCCCATTTTAGGTGATCCTGGGCGGGGGCGTATTGGACGTTGGCAGTTTGTTAAGTATGATTCTTTACAGAATGTTATTGATCAGGTTATAGAGCATTATGTAGAAAATAAGGATTGGTATAGTAGGGTGCGGTGTCGTGAGGCATTGTGGAATATGTATCGTCGCTTAGAGTGGTGGGTGCGGCAACAGGTAGATCCAAGTAAAAATGATTATCAACGAGCTTTGCTTTATATAAAAGATTGTATAGCCAAGATCCTTGATCCTGGAGAAATGGAGTTAAAGGAAGTATTTGAGGAGTATTTTAATGATCAAAATAATATATCTTCTCAAGTAGTGACTTCTCCTGGGTGGGAGTGGGAAGATTTATGGACTACTTATAATGGGGGTTCTGGAGACGGTGTAATGATAGTTCGTAATAAAGAGGGGGCTTATACTTTAGATGTTACAGGTATTTCTCTCCCTCGTGGGGGAAAGGTATTATTTGAATATGGTGGTGCATTTAAGGGTAATGATAAGATAGAGTTAATTGTAAACGGTAAAAGTATGTGGACAGGCAACACTTCTACTCGTACAGCCAGGGGTATTGATGTGGAAGTAGAGCTTCCTCCTAATACCAGTGAGCTAAAGTGGGTTTATACTTGCGGTTTTTCTTTAGAGGAACATTTTGGCTGGGTAGATAGTATTAGGATATTTTCTAATGAGTACGCTTATGGGGCTGATTTTAGCACCGAATTAGATGCGGGGCTTACTTATAGTGACGGTTGGTATGATGATAAGGGCGCGGCCACGGTTACAGTGGCCCCCTCCACTACGGAAACTATTACTAAATCTTTTGCTTTTTTGAGTAAGGGTTATGTTATTTTCAGCTTCGCGGCTAGTTTAGGGGCGGGAGGGAGAATTTATCTAAAAATAGATGGCGATGAGGTTTGGTCTTATAGTCAAACAGGAGGTAGTGATTTAAGTTTTAGGGATGTGCGAATTAATGTAGCTCCAGGATTTCATGATTTTGAGTGGGGGGTAGTAGGGGGGTCAGTTCCGAGTACAGTCAGAATAAAAAATATTGAAATGGTGGAGTTAGTAAGTAATGAGGAAATAACAAAAATGACTCCTTACTGTCCTGCGCCTTATTTTCATTATTTTGATGCTGATTATTTTAATCATTTTGATGGAAGCATTATTGAGCGGCCTACTTTTGATATGCGGACTTTACCGCTCTCAAATGATTTCCCTGCATTTTTTAGGTGGGTATCTTCTACAGAAGATCAAGAATGGGTAGTAGTTCATTCGGTAGGGGCTAATGAGCAAGCAGGTACAGAAAATATTTTAAAATTAGATTTAGGGATATTATCTTTTGGTAATTCTTCTAAGATCACTTTTAATTGGCGTTTTAAACAGAGGGGTTTTATTCGGTTTAAGTATTTAGCTAGTGTGGATAAAGGTAATGGTTTGGTTTTCTTTATTAATGGTGAACAAGTGGGGGGCGAGTGGAGCCAGAGTAACGATTGGCAAGAAGTTAGTTTTAATGTATATCCTGGACAAACTTATAAATTTGATTGGTTGGTACGCAAGCAGTCGGCTAAGGATTGGGGTTATAATGCTGTTTATATAAAGGATATTGAGTGTGTGGAGACTATTAGAACGGCAGATCCTCCTACTCCGCCAGATTTTGATACTTTAGGAACGAAGGCATTAGAGGATGGACGTTATGAGTGGGTGACTTACTCGAAACAATCGGTGGTAAGAAGTAGGATGGGGGGTGATCAGCCTCTTGAAGAAGCTAGGGTCAGAAAGCTAGTATTTAATTTAGATAATGAATGTGATGGGGAGATTTCTTATTCTTACAAGTTGGATACAGAAACACCTTTTCCTGAGCATACACAGGAAAACATCTTTTCAGATAACTTTCAGACACCGAATCAGCACGGAGAAAGTGTTCATGGTAGTTCAGTTGATGCTCAATATGATTCTAATTGGGTTTTAAATGGAGAGGAGTCGACTGCAACTGCGGATGGGGCAAAGATTGTTTATAAGATAAAGGTTGCTCCTGAAGCAACATTAGATTTACATGGTATATTTGAACTTGAACCACCAGATCGGGTTATTGATCATTATGAGGAACAGTTAGTTCCTGTCGCTTTTTCTGGTAGCAGTCGTTGGGTGGCAGACGGTAGCTGTTACACGATTAATAATATTACAGCAGGGATTTGGAGCATGTCTACTTCAGTTAATATGCCTAATGATGGCTATTTTGAATTTGATTTTAGTCACGATTTGCGGCCTACGGAAAAGTTTCGGGTGGTTGTAAATGGGATAGTTGTTTTGGATTCTAAGGGTTTAAGGGCAGGAGATCATATTCGTATTAACCTTAAAGCAGGTAATAATCAAATTGAATTTAAGATTATTGATTCTTATACAGAACAGCCACTCCATGAAGATTATAGCGTTACTTATAATTATGGTAATTATAGTAGTGGGGAACCTCAGCATTTTGTAACTCAGTTGGGAAATAAAGTGGAATTAACTCGTTATTGGGATGTGGGGGACGGAAGAGCTTATACAAATCGTGATGGAGATTATATTATATATAATATTTCTCTTAATCCTGGTGCTAAATTCAGTTTGCATGAAAACGCTATTTTCCATACGGCTCCAGTGTATGAGGGGGAAGGTAGAGAAATCTTTAGAGAAGATTTTAATATTAGGGGAGGAGTACATTCTCCAGCTATAAGTTTTAGCGGTCATTGGGAATGGGTAGATTTATGGGCCGAAGAATTTTTAGGTGGGCCTGATCCTAATGTTGTGCATGATGGTGTATTTAGAGTACGAAATGCGGATGGTACAACTAATACAGTTTATTTGAGCATTAATTTGGCGGCACCTGGAAGTATATCGTTTGAGTATGGAGCAAATCTGGGTGATTATGAAACCTTTCAGCTTTGGGATGGAGATGTTTTAATTTGGAGCGGTGATTCTACTTCGGATAGTCACGTCACTGTTCCATTAGGCCCTGGATACCATTCTTTACGGTGGGTATACCAAGATTTAGGAGGTACGACTTATACAAAACCTCCAACTGAAGAAAATCCAGGTTCTTCTAATTTACCTGCTAAAGAAGAATGGTGGTCGGCAGGAAATCAAGTTCATCCTATAAATTATAGCTATAAGTTTAAAGAAATTTATACGCCAAGAAAAACTTATTTAAATTGGTGGGCTGGAGATGATTCACAGATATTTTATTGGAATGGTCAAGCAGTTTCACAGGGGACAGATATTGATGGGGCGACTATAACGCGAGATATAACTACTCCTGAATATGCATCGGTTACGTTAACTGAGAGATTGAAAATTTATCCAGGGAGTAAATCTTACTATAATGAAGCAAGGTGGGAAGATGTTCCTATTACTGGAAGAGGAAATATTCTTTTATTAGCTAATGAGGGAACAACTTCGACAGGATGTCGGCCTGCTTTTGCATCTATCTCAATTATCGGTAAAACTGAAATTCGTTTCTCTTATAATACCTTCTTAACTTATTATGATGCGGGAGTAGGGAATTTTAATTCTCGTTATCATAGTGGGCCACGTGGAGCTTTTTGTTTTTATATTATACCTTTTGATGCTATTAAACCTATAGATTTGGATTGGTTTGATACTGATAAGTTTTATCAATATAGACGATTTATTGTTTATGACAACAGAACAAATTACTCTTATCGTACCGCTTTAGAAGGAGATGGTATATATTATCTAGTATGGGTTGTAGTAGATTTGTGGGAAGATACCAATTATGTTTATGCTAATAACGCACTATGGTATTATGGAGCCCGAATATTATCACTACAAAAGAAGGTTAATGGTTATTATGTAGAGGGATATGATGATACTTATGTAGAATTTAAAGTGGTAGATGTAGCTAAAAATGTAGTGTTAAGTCAGAAAAATTTTTCGTGGGCAGAAGGTTATATACCTGTTAGTTATACTATTGCTCCTGGTGTAGCTGTTAGAATTTATTATACTTTACGAAAAGGGAAAGGTACAGAAGGGGGTATTAATGGAACAGGTGGAGCTTTTACATTATCGCAAGGAAGTTTTGCTGAGTATTGGGGTTCATATGGTCGAGATGTAAATGATAATTATTACAGTATTTCTCCTTACAATGAAATTCCTGATCCTCCACCACCGATACAGGTGGGAATAAGTTCAGATGATTCATGGGTTTGGTTAGATGCTATTCGAGTGGTTGAATCTGATAGTAGTTATACCGATGCTCGTTTAGATGTTATAGTGAAAGATGATGATACAGGTGCCATAATAACGAATCATAGTTATGATGCTAATGATGCTTTAAAGCAGAGTATCGCAGAAGAAATAGTTAATAATTCAAATAGCAAAAAGACTTATACATTAATAATGCGTTTTCGTGGCGATGGTGGAGTTTATTTAAATAAAGGTGGCTTTACTATTACTGAAACAAAACCCGTGCCACCTAGTTATGCTAAATTTTGCAATGTAAAAGTGGTGCAAAGAGTTCCTATTTGGATGGGTGGCCCTGATGGAAGTAAGTTGCATGTAACTATCTATGATGAAGCGACCAATGCTGTGGTAGATAGTTGGACAACTGATTATAATGGAATATCGGATTATCCTTCTAGGTATTCTAATTTTACTCTTTCGCCATACTCTAATTATAGAGTGGAAGTAGTAACTGAACAACATGGTACAGTTAGTTCAGTGACAGGAAAAAAGTATTTAACTACTTTCTATGTTCATGAATTTAAAGCAATAGAAAACTGGACTCATGTACCGAATACGTTTAGTTCAAAATTAGAATTTTATATTGATGGGATTTTGAAAGCAGTTCATGAACAATCAGGAGGTTACTATACGGTTTCTTTTCCTGTAACGAAAGGTAAGCATGAATTTAAATGGGTGTTTGTAGGGGGTAGTTCAGAAAGAAATTGGGATTATGCCCAACTAGATTGGATAAGATTGACGAATTGGATATGTGATCGTGTTTATTTGGTGCCTTATTGTGAGCCTGGGGGTGGCGATAAGTGTATTGAAGCGTTAATAAGATGTTTGCTTAGTGTAGTTCAAAACAGGCCCCAGGGTTGTGTAGTTGGAAAGCGAATATGGTTGTTCACATAGGGTGGTGAGCTAAGTGGCATTGATGGTTTTAAAGCAAAAAGGATTAATTTATGAGGATGATTTTACTAATACATCTTTAGATGCTAGTTGGGAGGTAAATCCTAATGATTTAAGTCGTTATTCTTTAACAGAGGTTGGGGGGTCGCTCCGATTAAAGCATGGGGTTGACCCCGTATATTTATTTTTTACTCCTTTAACTAACATACCTCAATTTGTTTTTGATATGAAGAATATTTATAACCCTACTATTGACGGTGATGTGGGTGGATTAGTGGTGTATGCCGATACTATGGATTATATTTCTTTAGAAGAATATTATGATGCTGTTTTAGGGGTAACTAAAACTTATCCTTGGTTACGTTTGGTAAGAGAATATAATATTTATCAGGCTTATTGGTCTGAAGATGGGTATATCTGGAATTTTATTGGTACCCAGCAAATTGATAGAGAAGCACCTAAAATTGGTTGTTTTTTAAGGGGGACTGAGGGTGAACCTTTAGATATTGATTATATCCGTATATGTTCTAGTATTTATTTTACGGTTTCTGATCTTGTGGAGGGAACGCGGGTAGATTTATTAGATACGAACAATAATATTCTCGAAACTAGAGTTTGTCCAAAAGGTAGTACCAGAGTAGTTTTTAATTTAGTTAAATACGGAATCCCTTTTCCTTGTAAGTTTCAAATTACTACTGCTAATGGGGATATTTTTATTGATGATACGGTTTATACAGTGTGGGGTGGGGATGAGTATGCGTTTAAGCCATCTCCTTTAGATCTCTATTATATAAATGCTCAAGGTATGGAGGTTAAGATAGATCCTGGTTTAGAAGAGTTTTTAGGGTATCTTAATTCAGGTGGTTATCTTTACAAAGATATAAAAATGTTGGCAAAAAATAGTATGATGCACGGTGAAGTAAGTAATATTACTGTAAAAGTTATTAGTTATAAAGATCCTGATGATTATCTTTTAGTCCAAGTAGCAAATGATGTAAATGGGATTCCTGATCAGTTTGGGGAACAAATAAATCTTCCTAATATAGGGGCAGGGGGAACGGCTATTTTTTGGTTACGTGTTAATAGACCGTCTGATGAGACAGGCTCAGAGATTTATTTTGGTTTGGATGTAGGTTCTGCTTATAGTTATTAGAGAGGTGTTGTAACATGAGTTGGGCAACTTATGAGGTATCAGAGAAAGAATTTAAAGATTTAGTAGAATACGGGATACCCATTAAAGTACCAGTGGATGTTTTAGAGGCTAATTGTGGTGTAGAGGTACGAACTATTAGGGGAGGTTTTATAAACGCGATTTATGATGCGAATTTAGGAGCTATAAGAAAATTAAATAGTTATAACCCCATTTATAAGGAAATACCTAACAGGGAATTAATGTTATATAATGATTATCTTCAAAATGAGAAGATAACAACGATTGTAGTAGACGGCTTTTTTGGAACAGGGAAAACGGCTACAGTATGTTCACATCTTGTTCCTGGTCTATTGGCTGAGTTGGAGGGTGGTAAAGGTATTCCTGTTGCTTATCTAACAAAACCTCACGAAAGCCTGGGCCGCACTTATGGACACTTACCTGGAAATTTAGCAGAAAAGTCTAAAGAAGAGTTTACGTCTTTTTTTCAGTATTTTGAGCGGTTTGGGCACCCCTTTTTAGTAGAAAGACTAACAGGAGAAGATGGTTCTGGTTGTAGATTACTGAATATTATGGTATTTGAATATTTGCGGGGGCGGGATATAGATAGAGGTTGGATTATTCTTGATGAGGCACAAAATACAGATCGTAAAGAAATGGTTTCTTTTATTAGTCGGGTGGGAGATGGCGCAAAGTTGATAATTCTTGGAGATTCTACCGCTACGCAAATTGATAAACGAAATAATGACAGTGAAAATAATGGATTAAGTTTTGCTAAAGAGATTTTTAGAGGTAAAAAATATGCAGGAATAGTGACTTTACAAAGTACGAAACATATTTTACGGGGTCAGCGAGTAAGAGATGTTTATTTAGCTCTTCGCAATAGTTAGGGGGATGAGTGATGGCAGTTAGATTTAGTCGTCAGGGGACTAATACAAATATACAAGATCATAATGAGTTACTAAATCGAGGGATTAGAACTCATGAGGAAATAGACCAGTATCTAGCGGAAATAGATGCGGCTAGGGGAAGTTATGCTTCTTTAAAAGAAAGGCTGGATTTTATTGAAGGTGCTGTATACCCTGTAATACAACATATCATCGTTGATGAAACTTATTTGTCTCAAAACGATGGGTTAACTATAACGATTAACCCTCCATATATTGTGGGTAAAAATTATTTAGATGTCTTTTATAATGGTCAGTTTTTACGAGCTGGCGGCGGGTATGAGGAAGTCGATAACTTTACTATTAAATTAAATTTAGGTGTAGGAGATGCTGGCCAGCCGATAACCTTGGCCGTGGGGGATGAAATAGTTATTAGGAATTGGGCCAGTAGTTATCCTGCGACAGGGGGTATGGGGGTTTATGAAAACCTTAAATTATTAAGTTTGGAAGATGAAATTGAAAAGGCCCGCCAATATCAATCTGCTGATATTAGTTACACATCATTAGATGAACGGTTGGATTACTTGCAAGCTAAAGCAGAAGCTAGTAATGAAAGGGTTATTGTTTTTGTTATTCCTGGTAGGATTTCAGCAGGGGAGCAAAAGGTGGAAATAAGATTTCCTTTTAATGGGGTAATAACAGGAGTGACTGCTTCTTGTCGGGTGCCAGGGAGCACTCCTTCAACTATTCAGGTAGAGAAAATATCAGAAGCAGATTATGATAATAATCTCAATAGTTGGGTAAATATATTGTCGCAGGCTTTAACTTTACCTTCTGGTAAGAAGATTAGTAGTTATGATTATGTAATAGGAATAAACCAAGTGACGCAGGGTGATTATTTTCGTTTGAATATAATAGAGGTAGGAAACGGTATTGAAGATTTGACTGTAGAAATAATTATTAACTGTTAATAAGTGTCTATACTAGTGTTGTATAAATTAGGAAGGGAAGGTGAAAATAATGGCTGGTACTCAAGGTATTGCAACTATTCGCGGCGAGCAAATTCGGGCTAAAACTTTACGAGATAGCCATTTTGATGAGAACTTTAAGATCAATGAGAACAAGATAGATATTCAGTGGTTAAATCATAAAGAAATCCTAGAAGCCACAAAGGTTGATGTATTTGTTCAGATTAATAATAAGGATGTTTCTAATTTAAGTGAGATTGATCTTACGCTTGATATTGGTTCGCGCCCCATAGCTACCGATCTTCAGACAGAGGGTGTTGTATTAGATCAGAAAGTTGTAATTAGGAAAGCAGGGACGGAAGATACAGCTATTCTTGATGCTGATGGTGATCGTGTCTACGGTCGTTTGGAGTATGATGCGGTTAATAATAAATTTATTTTGAAATTCTATAGTATGGTTGGAGGTACGGAAACGGCCTTCACCATGCCCGCTAATACTAGCATTGACTTGAAGTATGTTTTACGGACTAACCTTTCCATAATTCCCGTCGATGCTATCTTGAACGGTGGGTCAGGGTTTATAGAAGGTGCTACCGATGCTAAGGCTTATATGAATCTTCAACAGTTAATGAAGGATCTTTATGGGCCTAGCGGGACTTTAGATAATGACGGTAATGCGAACTTGGTAAAGTCGGTAGTACAGCAGATTGCTGATGAAGTTACCGCCCGCCAGGAAGCTGATCAGGCTATTAGGGATGATCTTGCGGCTACAACGGGGGCAGGTATGGTTGGGGTTATTACTGATCCCAATTATACTGGATTGAATGTTCAGCAAGTATTGTCTGATTTAGCTTCTCGGATTAAGGGTATAGAGACAGGTAGTAGTACAGAAGTAATAGATACCCATACTAGGGATGCTAATTCGGCTAATGGTTATTTTGTTGCAAAAACTGTGTCCTCTTTAGAGGAGCGGTTGGTAGATATTGAAACTGTAGCCGATGCCCAATTTAAAGATAATGCTACACGGTTGATGAAACTGGAAACTGAAGATGATCGTTATGCTTATGAGGCTACGGGTGGGGAAATGAGTGTAAACTTACCTAGCGGTAAAAAAGCTAAACCCAATACTTTGTTTATGTCTTTAAATGGTGCTTTGCAGGCTCCTGGTATTAACTATGAAGAAATTAAAGATGTTGATCAAAATATTATAGGAGTGAATTTTGCGCCTCAGACATTAAATGCTGGCGATGTAGTAATGATGTGGTGGAAAAACGTTTAAAATTGTTTTTGATGGCCCCCTAAAGAGGGGGCTTATTTTCTTTAGTCTATACTAATCCTAGATCTTAATCCTAGGAAGGAGTGTTATTAATGCCATCACCGATTGTTTCTTGGTATAGCCGTGATAATACTACGCAAATTACCAAGTGGGATATAGGGACTGTGGATGCAGGCTCTATTTCTGCTGATTTTGGAGTTTTAATCTGGAATAATCGCGGAGGTACTACAGATGTTTCAGATATGCAGGATTGTACTATTACTACTAAAGATAGTCTGGGCGGAAATTCGGGTGAGTTAGTTGTTAATAAGTGGATAGAGGTAAAAGTAGACACCTTAAACGAAACTACATTTACTCCTATAGGAGGAAATACGACTCATCCTATTAGAACTACAGGCAGTACCACTAATGCTGATGGTACTTTTACGCCTGGGGTAGCCCCCCATATTAGTGATACTGGTAGTGTAGATATTTTAGGGGTTAAAAATGATGGTACAAAAACTAATGCGGCTGGCAATTTTGTAGAGGTTACACTTCATGCTAATGTACCTTCGACCGCTAGTGCAGGGGTAGTTAATTTCTTAACTCGTGTAGCGTATAAGTATGTGTAATATAAATACTCCAATACAATGGGGGTAATATAAATGGGAATAAATAAAGGACTTTTTTCTTCGGCTTCAGATGAATGGGAAACTCCTCAAGAACTTTTTGATCAGCTTAATGAGGAGTTTCATTTTGATCTTGATCCCTGTGCCACCCCCCAAAATGCTAAATGTGCCCAATTTTTTACTAAGAAGGAAAATGGATTAAAGCAGGATTGGTTTGGAACTGTTTTTATGAATCCCCCTTATGGGCGTGAAATTAAGCAATGGGTACAGAAGGCGTATGAAGAAGCGGAGAAGGGGTGTACTGTGGTGTGTCTATTACCAGCCAGGACGGATACATCTTGGTTTCACGATTATTGTTTAAAAGGAGAGATCCGCTTTCTTCGGGGACGGTTGAAGTTTGGTAGTGCAAAAAATAGCGCACCTTTTCCTAGTATGATTGTAATTTTTAGGAAGAAAGCGGCTTAGGAATGTCGCTTTCTTTTCATTCTCTGAGGGGGTTTTAGGATGAGTATTTTTAATGGGCGGCGGGTTAGTCCTGTTAGTCAGGATTTTATTTGGGTAGCAGAGTATGCAGACGGTAGTAATATCGCAGAATTTGATTTACTAACCCGAAAGGAAAATAGTTTTTATAGTATTCAGCGTGATAAATTAATTCGTTTTGGTTTAATTGGACATGGTATGGGATTATATTATGAAGTGCCTGGAGGAATTTTTAAGTTAAATGGTCGTATGATCGAATTAATTTATAAAACGAAGGTAAGAGAATATTATTTAACAGGCCACTCCAAAATGTATAATGATATTATTACTTACAAGGATGCGGAAGCGGTTTTGAAGTTAGACGGAACGACACAAAGTAATATTACACAATTTAATTTTGGTTATAAGCAAGAATTGGAGTTTGAGGATGGGCTAAAATTTAATTTGCGGGTGTTATGTAAAATTCCTTATAACCGACCTGTTTATATGAATATCAGGTTGGTAGCTAATAAAGAGATATGTGGTTTTTTACACATTAAAAGAAACGGTTTGGTGTGTGACGTATTTGAAGCCCCCCTTCGTAAGGGAGTAGGTGGCGAATTAAATTGGGTAGTAAGGTAAATTGCGAGGGGATGGGGCGGGGTTCCAATACAATGGAAGTGATATAAATGGACAATTTACAAAGTAGAATTATTCTTTTGGCCCGTAATAGGATGATGGGGCGGGCGATTTTAGAGAAACTGCGAGAATTTGATTTATCTTCCACCATTAGACTTAGAATAAATAATGACTTACAGGGTAAAATTGGGATAAATCCTCATAGTAGAATGGTGGGTGTGGCTGAAGTTATTCAGCCGCCTACTACAAAAGAAATTTTTGCCCCTGTAGCTGATGCTTTTATTCGTGATGGTGTTCCGAAGCTAAACTATGGTGTTGAAGAAGATATATTTATAGGTCGAAGTGGTGGGGGGGAAGTTTTTCGTTCTTTTATCAGATTTGATATAAGCACTTTACCTCCAGGCCAGATAATTAAGAGAGCAGAACTGGTTTTATATCCTGCTTCTACTAATTATACTAATGAATTAGGTCTTTATGAAATTGGTAGTTCATGGAATGAATACTCAGTAACGTGGGATAATCAGCCTAGTAACTTGGATTTAGTTGGTGTTTTTAATAGTGGAATTAATGAAACTATTACGGTTGATGTTACTGATATAGTCACATCCTGGTATAAACAAACTAAAGTAAATAATGGTTTGCTTATTAAAGCCTTAGATGAAACTAATGCTGTTATTGCTCGTTATTATGCAAGGGAAAGTTATCTTCCGCCTCAGTTAGTTGTTTATTATTACAATCCAAGTATACAGATGAGCGTGGGGCGGGGTAATTTAGCTGGTACTATTATTGTTAAAAAGGAAGAAAGTAATGATTTAATAAGCGAAATACAGGTTAAGAGTTATTGGGGTAAAAGTGAACTACCTGCTAAGTTAAATGTGTCTGATCCAACTTCTTTGGATTGCACTATTAGAGTTAATAAACCTAATCTTATATCGTCAATTAATGTAATTTATACTACTAAAGATAACCTGGAATCAACTGTCAAAGTTGCTTTAAAATCTGCTGTAGATTGTCTCGCTTTTATAGCTGTTTCGAGAGATTTTATATCGGGTAATATTAATGTGCCTCACCACAATGACTTAATGGCGGCAATTACAGTTCGGAGTGGTGCAGTGAGTGATTTATTAGGCTGGGCGGGGATAAGTAGATCTGTTCTAAATGGTATTATTGAAGTACCGAATAGAAATGATCTTCACAGTACAGTAGTGGTATACAATCTAACGGGGTATAATACGCCTAGTCAAATTTGGGTTCCTTTAAGATATAACATTCCTGCTCGATTAGAAGTTATAGGGGCCAGTAAATTACTAAGTAGTATAATTGTTGTTTCAGGATTTATAGCTTCTACTATTACTGTTATTAGAAAAGAAAGTAGTGATCTAGCTGGCCAGGTTACTGTTAGGTATGCCTCATATGAAGAGACTGTTTCAAGTTTGAGTGTACGACATAGTAGTTATGATGATGTTTCTTCTAGTTTGGTAGTATATATTGTTGGTGAAAAAGATTTATTAGGAGTATTATCTGTTAGAGGTACTTCTAATCTAGAGAGTTTTATAATTATAAAACAGGAATCTTACAAAGATTTAATAGGTTATGTTCAACCTATTTACCATAATGACGTTGAATCTGAAGTTGTTGTCAAGCAATTAGCTTCTACAGATTTGGATAGTATTCTTTTAAGTAGAAGGGCTGATGGTCGTGAGCTTCCTGGGGTTATCTTATCACGAGTAAAATTTGCTAATGATTTACAAGCAGAAATTTATGTTTTTCGCTTTGGAGCTTACGCCTTTATAATGTAAGGGGTAGTTTAACTACCCCTTACACTTCTCTGATTTCTAAATTAATGCGGTATTGAATCCCACTTTCATCTAGAGCGGCACTTAATTTCATAAGTTTGTCAATTAGGTTCTTACCTTCATATTCTCCCCGAAGAATTAAGATAAACTTATCTGATGGTTCTGTTTCACTGGTATCGGGTTGATAGATTTCTAATTGATGAGCTTTTTTATAGGTAGTTTTTCTACGGGTGCTTCCTACAGGCAGATTAAGTTCACGTACTATATTATAAAATTTTCCTTTAGATATGCCCCATATTTTAATTATTTCTTCAGCACTTTTCTCTTCCCGCCATTTTTGTAGGACTTCGGCTTGTTTTTCTCGGTTTAGTTGTTGAAATTCATCAAAAGAAAGTATTTCATCATACATAGAGTAAATTCGCACCTCACTCGGTTGAGTATATTTTTGGGCTTCTTCACCTTGTAATAATTCAAAAGGCATGTAAATGCGACCAGTTTTTCCTGTACGAGAGGCTCGACCGTGAACACCTGTAGCGGCTCGTTTTTGTTCACGTTGTTCTTCTTTCAGTAATTTTTCTATTTCATTCATTAGACACCTTCTCCCTAGCGTGTGGGTGGAAGCGGAGATATTCTAGTCGATTTCGGGTATTACTAACTTTAGTATATAAATTAGTGGTATTGGGGCTGGCGTGACCAGCTAAGTCTTGAATGACTTTTAATTCAGCGCCCGCTTTGTATAAGTGACTACAAAACGAGTGACGAAATTTGTGGGGGGTGATGTTTTCTTGTTTTATTTTTTGTGCCCACTTTTTTACTATGTCATTGACTTGACGGGTGGATAGGTGGTTATTTTTACGGCCTGGAAAAAGCCATTTACTATTGTGAGTTTGTATAAGTTCTTTGATAAGCATTAAGATTTTAGGATAGAGAGGAATAATTCGTTCCTTATTACCTTTACCAATCACTCTAAGACTACCTTCTTGAAGGTCTATATCACTAATTTTAATATTGACGAGTTCTTCTCTTCTTATTCCTGTAGCATACAAAATTTCCATGATAGTTCTATCTCTTAGGTTGTCTGGAGCATTAATAAGTTTTTCTATTGTTTGTTCGTCTATAGGATGGGGCAGTCGTTGTTCTGTTTTTGCTGTTTCTATGAGGGCGGCAGGGTTTTGGTCTATAATACCTTTACGAAGCATTACATTAAAAAAGGTTTTAATCGCGGATAATTTTCTATTAGCGGTGGCGACTGAGACTCCTTTCATATGTAGATTCACGAGAAAAGCTGAAATGTCGTCGGGAACAATTTTTTCAGGTGTTTTGTTTATAAATCGGAAAAACTGTTGAATATCAGAGAGATATGCACTAACTGTGTTATGAGAAAAGTTTTTTTCTATTTCAAGGTAAAGTTGAAATTTCTCTAGGTAGTTCAAATGACATCCCTCCTTCTGTAATTGTAAAGCCTGGTTTAACCTATGTCAATAGAAATTTTGCAGGTGGTACTTAATTTTCAAGAAGAAGGTTCGTATAAAATTCATAGGGGGTTAGTTTTATGGACTTGTTTGATGTTCGATTTGCGTCTACGGAAAAAGAGTTTATTTATAATTTCGGTGTTAATCGTGGTCATTCTCTTTCTTATGCTAAGGTAAACAGGTGTTTGTTTTTATCGGATGCCGCGAAACAGTTGTACCATAGTTTATGTGACTATGCTTATGGTGAAAGAAAAGACTGCTACCCTAGTCAGGCCCTTTTACGATTGGGGTTGGGGTGGAGTAAACAAACTCTTAGTAATCACTTAAAAGAGTTAGAAAAAATGGGTTTTATTACTATAGAAAAAGAAGGGTTTGGAAAACCAGCTAAGTATAACCTGCAAGAACTTCATAAAATACCTGCTTTATATCATTCGGAAATTATTTACTCTATTCGTCCCACTAGTACAGAGGAACTGGAAAAGTTTTATACGGCGGTGGTGGAGTATAAAAAATCAGATCTTTGTAGAGAAATTATGGATTCGGCTAATCCGCTGGCTTATATGGAACAAATAAAATTGTGGTTTAAAACTTTTTTGGGGTTAGATAATACAAGTAATTCCTCTGAAGAAGAAAAAGTAGAAGAAGTGAAGGATAAATCCTCTAAAAGTAATAAAGTGAAGTTAACAACACCTAAAGTTTTTAAAGTTGATCCATTAATCCAAGAAGAAAATCTTATAATCTCTAAAAAGAAACGGCGGAGATTGAGCTATAAAGAAATTGATGTGGAAGATTGGAATACTAATCATTTTGTGGCTTATTTTGAGGATCTTTATTGGGAAAAGTATCATGCTCCTTATATAACCACTAAAGCTGATCGGGGGGCGATGAAACGGCTTTTAAATAGTGGTAAAAGTAAAGCGATGCTTAAACAACATATTGAGAATTTCATTTCTCTTGATTTCTTTGAGGCTCCGACAATAACTAGTTTCAGTTCCAGTTATGTGCAGGCTGTTTTGGATACTTATTTAAGTACAAGAAGATTGCCTACATTTAAGCGAAAGAGTAATCATGGCGGGAAGATTAATGAAGAATGGGCGCGGGGTTTGGATGAATTAATGGATAGTGATTAGGGGGGTTAATGATGCCGCCTTATACAGAATGTGAGAATTGTGTTGCGACAGGTTTTTGTAAAGCTTATTCGGGGGAAGTGGTTTTAACTAATAAAAAAAACTGGTGTAGTGCCCGTTTTAGGCTTTATAAGGCTTTAAAGTTAGCACAAATACCGATTGAGTATTGGCGTGCTAATCTTACCAACTATATTTTAGATAAAGATAACGAGAAGGTTTACCAAAAGATAAAACCTAAATTGGGTAATATTGTGGAAGAAGTTAAGCGAGGATTTAATTTATTTTTCTATAGCGATAAATTCGGGACGGGAAAGACTTACCATGCGGCCATGTTTCTTAACCACTATATTTACAAGGTGTGCTTAACTAGGGAGTTCGATTTTGAAACCCCACCTGCTTTATTTGTAGTTTATCCAGACTTAATGGATAAATTGCGGATGTATAAGGATGAGATGCAGGATTACTTGACGTGGGTAAAAGAGGTTCCCTTAGTGCTTTTTGATGATATTGGAGCTGGAACAATGACTGATTTTACTCGTGAACAGACTTATTTGATCTTGAATCATCGCTTTAATAATCGACTATCCACCATTATTACTTCTAATCTATCCCTTTCAAAATTGGGTCAAGATACTGCCTTGGGTGAACGAAACGTGTCAAGATTAACGGCGCATTTTCAGGGGATTGTGGTCAGCGGGGAGGATAGGAGGAGGAAAAGATGATTGAGGAATTACAAGTTATAAATTACTGGTTGCAATCTAAAGAACCAGGCTATTTGTATAAACAGGGTTTAGATCATTCCTACTTTTTTGCTACCAGTGATATAGTAGCTTGGATTGAGCAATTTATAACTCGTACAGGTGTCCTCCCCTCTTTGGAAACCGTAGCGGCGGAGTTTGAGGAATTTAAGATTCTAAGTGACTTAGATCCTATAGACTATCTTGTAAATGTATTGAAGGAGCAGAAGGCTTATACCGAATATCGTCCTTTATTGACGAAAAATGCCCAATTGGTTAGTGAAGGCCGTACTATTGATGCCATGTGGCAGATGGTGGCTGAGGTTAATTCCTTATTAAAAAAATATACGGGTAAAATAACTCGGTACGATTGGGTTAGGGATGCTTTAGAACGTTATGACAAGTATATGGAGAAGCACGGCCAGCAAGGACTAAATGGTTTAACGACAGGAATTAAACAATTAGATGAATATACAGGGGGTTGGCGGAGTGATGATTTAATTCTTTTAGTGGGAAGAACAAATGAGGGTAAGTCTTTTGTAGGAACTTATTTTGCTTATGTGGTTTGGAGAAGTTTACTGTCTACTGATATAACTAATCCTGTAATTTACATTACGACAGAAATGCCTGAATTAGAAATAGCTTATCGGTTAGATACTTTACGAGCTCATTTTTCTAATCGGGGGTTGAATGAGGGAAAGCTACCTGATCCCCAACTCTATAAGGAATATCTGGAGGAACTTAGGAAAAACAAGAATGGGTTTTTGATTTTAAGTGAAGAAGCTAATGGGGGAAAACCATTTACCCCTGCTGATATAAGAGTCATTATTGAAGCGGAGAAGCCAGCTTTTATGGTGATTGATCAATTGTATGACTTAAGTGATGGTATAGGAGAGCGGGATATTCGGAAACGCATTGTTAATGTAACTAATCAGATTAGGGATGTAAACCTTTATACCCAAACACCGATGATGCTCATTGCCCAGGCGGGGCGTGCATCGGCTATTGAAGGTAAAAAAGATCCTAATGCTACACCTGAATTATTTCAGGTGCAGGAAAGTGATAATCCTGCTCAGAAGGCTACTAGAGTATTAACCCTTAGAATGATAAATGACGTATTTAAAATCTCTTTAAAGAAGAATAGGGGAGGGATACGGAATGTAGACGTTTATATGCGAGTCGACCTGGATACAGGTATATGGGAAGAGATTGATCCTGAAGAGACAGTTTTTTAGGAGGAATACATATATGGGTGTAAATTTTGATGGGGGATTGTCGAGGGTATTTGAGTGGATAGATCATAATCCATGTTGTGTAAATGAAGAAACAGGTGAAAAAATCCCTCTTAATGCAGAAGAAACAGTACGGGCCTACCAGGAAGAATTTCGCAAAATCATCGGTAAAGATACGAGTTTATCTTTTCGTGACTTAAATGGTAAGGCTGTAGTGGTTGATTTTAAAAAACTTGCGGCTTTAACCCTAGCAGGGGAGGCTGTATAGGTGTATAGGCTTGTTTATGCCTTTGATGTGGGAGATGTACGTGAATTAGTGTTTGAGGCTGAAGATTTAGTTTCGGCGTTAACGGCTTCGATTGATTACTTTATTAAGATGTATGGTGAGGGCTCCATGTCTCAATTAATATTATTTAGTGTCTTTAATGAGTTATTGGTAGGGGAGAGGGAAGTTGAACATTAATTGCCAGCGATGCGATTATCGGCCTGGGTGTCATAAAAAGATTATCATTAGTGCTGATCGTCAGTATCTAGCTAAAGAGCAAGACCAGTTTAACATGAAGTGTATTAATATTGTCCAGGATGTATGCCGTGATTGTTTGCGGTTTCAGGCTCATCAATGTGCCGCCTGGAAAGTGTTGAATGGAGTAGATCAGGAAATAAAATTAATTAAATGTCCTAAAAAAGTAATTTAGGGGGATCAAAATGGATATATTAAAGAACATTAAAGTTCCAACAGGGAATATACTAATCGTCCAAGGAGAGAAAGGACAATTAGAGTGTTTATCTTTAGGTGATTATGGCAAAGATGTGAATTTGAAGGCTGATTTTTTGGGGCTTACACGGGAAATTGAAAAAGTGAAGCATCAAAAGTTGTTACCTTTAACTGAGAAGTGGGTAATCACTATTAGTACACAATATGGGTGTTCGATGAATTGTCTCTTCTGTGATGTGCCCAAAGTAGGTAAGGGGATAAATGCTACTTATGAAGATTTAAAAGGACAAATTATAGCTGGTTTATCTTTACATCCTGAAGTTACTTGTACTAAAAGGCTAAATGTTCATTATGCTAGAATGGGAGAACCGACTTGGAACAAGAATGTGTTAACTTTTACTAGAAATATGCGTAAAGAACTGTGTCCGTATATTGGAAGAAGTTTAATTCATCCTGTTGTGTCTACTATGTTGCCCAAAAACAATAAAAACCTCATGGAATTTCTTGCGAACTGGATGGAAATTAAAAACTATGATTTTCGTGGAAACGCAGGGTTACAATTTTCTATTAATTCTACTTCAGATCAAGAACGGGCATATATGTTTAATAATAATTCTTTAACCTTAGATGCTATTTCTGAGATAGGCAAAGACCTAGATTTTCCCAGGGGAAGAAAAATAACCTTGAATTTTGCTGTAGCTGAATATGAAATAAATGCAGAGAAGTTAAGAGATCTATTTAGTCCTAAAAAGTTCTTAGTTAAATTAACTCCAATGCACAAAACTAAAAACGCTTTAGAACGTGGTATCAAAACAAAAGGTGATTATACTACTTACTATCCATATCAGAAGATAGAAGAAGAACTTAAAAAAGTTGGTTTTGATGTTTTAGTATTTATAGCCAGTGAGTATGAAGATCTAGGACGGATAACCTGTGGTAATGCCATATTAAGTGGGACATTACCTGATTGTCCTTATGAAATAATATAAAATTAGGGGGAGAAGTTGGATTGAAGGTTTATCAATATAAAGCAACTGCCGCTACTAATTTTTCTCTTTTTAGTGATCCTAATGATATTATTGATGAGATGATGTTGGAAAATGAGTATGGTTTGGAAGTCAATGAAACTCTTATAGATATTCCTAAAGCTATCGAGGAAATAAAATCTCTAGAGGTAGGAGGCGTGTGGAGGCACCAGCTTTGTATAGTAAAATGTATAGAAATGGCTGAAGAGGATTATTATAAGTCGCCACAAAGAGGTGGTTTGAAGTGAGTTTAGATCGTTTTGCTTATGGCCCACCTGATCCTCAAAATGAGAAACCTATTGGATATTGTGATGCTTGTGGTGGCGAAATTTATAGGGGTGAGCAGGTATATGTGTCGCAAATGGGGGTATGTCATAGCACTATAAGTTGTTTGTCCGTCTTGCTTGATGTTTATTTAATGGATGCAGAGGATTGTTTTATGGAGGGAGTCTCATTATGGTGAATATAAAGCTGTTTCGTGATGGAGATATGTGGTGTGCTTTATTGGGGGAAGATTTGATGGAGGGGGTAGTTGGTTTTGGAAAAACTGCTTTGAAAGCACTAAAGGCTTTAGTGCAGGCAATAGAACTAACAGGGGTGGAGATAGAGTAATGGCGATACGATTTGAATTTAATGGTGTAAGATATAATAATGTGGTAGACTTATCAAAAGCATTACCTCCAATGACTTCAGTTTTAATAGGTTGGTATGATGGTGCTGAAATTCTTTGTGCTAATGCCGCTGGCCTTTGCTATGATACTAAAATAGAGTATGATTTTGATGGAGAGAATTATTTTTTACATGGGCGAGGGGTAAAAATACTTAAACATTGTATTGAATCTAAGCATAATACGGTGTTGGAGCATGGCACGGCAACCTTTTTGAAAAAAGTTCCTATTTTTGTAGCGCGGCAGGATTTACGAGCGCGGATAGCATCTTTTGATGAACGAAGTTTACGGTTTTGTAGGGCCGATGATGGTAGTTTAGAATATTATATTCCTGATTATTTGTCGGAAAAACGGATCAAGCAATTATATGCACGGAATGAGATGGATAAAGCGCATTTTCTTGAGCAGATGAGAAATGACTGGATTAGCTGGCATGAGAAAGCTAAAGAAATGTATTCTCATTATGCTGATAGTGAGCTACTGGAGATGCTGGACAGGGAAAGAGTTAGAGAAACGGTACGTGCCCTCCTTCCTTTAGGAATTAGTACGGTTTATCTAGACACTCGTAATTTATGGTCGTGGATACATCATGCTGAAAAACGCCTTTGTTTGCGGGCGCAAAAAGAAATACGGGAAATACGACAGCAGGAAATTAATCAGTTAAAGGAAGTGTTTCCGTCTATTTTTAAGTATGTAGATAAGCCTTGTTTTACACGAGGGGGGTGTCAGGAGGCTATTCCTTGTGGGAAAATAAAGTTAGATAGTAATAAGCAGGCTATAACTTCTTCCATAGAAGTGAATGAAAATAGTTAATAATAATAAATTTTTTGATAGTAATTTAGCCGATAATTTGTTCTTGACTTTACTAAAAAAGATGGTAGACTTTTAGTTAGGTGGGATATTTTTGGATCTGTTGGCTAGTTTACCAATCGACATAGAAGAGTTATTGTCAAATTTAAGGGATTACTGGTTAGCGAATCCTCAGTTTAATTATAACCCCAAGGCGTTGACTGGATTGAAGGAAAGTGGCGATAATATAATGTTTTGTTGTCCTTTCCATCCAGAAAATAGACCTTCCTGCGGTATTAAAGTTTCTTACCCGTATGTTTGGAACTGTTTCAGTTGCGGCAGTTCAGGTAATTTGCCACAACTAGTAGCGCACGTATTGAACTTTCCTTCTGAGTTTCAAGGTATGCAGTTTCTTGTAAAAAATTATTTTGTAACTTCTATGCATGAACGCCCTCCTTTGGACATAGAGTCTATATTAGACGGAAAAGAACTAGATAAAAAAAGTTCAATACCTGAAGAAGTAGTTTTTAAGTATGCCCAAAATAATCATCCTTATATGCTGAGGCGGGGTTTTAATACCAGGACTTTACGAAAATATGAAATAGGTTTTGATCCTGAAACGAATACTATTACTTTTCCTGTCCGTACTTCCAAGGGTGTAGTACGTTTTATTAAACGACGTTCTGTAGAAGGTAAAACTTTTTTAAATGCTAAAGGGGTTTACAAGAAAGATATTATTTATGGCTTATATTATCTTCTCCAAGCTCCAAAATCTATTCAGGAGATATACTTAACTGAATCGGAGACTGATACCTTAGCTTGTTATCAGGCTAAATTGCCAGCAGGTGCGGTCATGGGGCGCATTTTATTTGAAGAACAAGTAAAGGAGTTGATGAAAGCTGGTATCAGGGTAGTGAATTTATTTTTTGATAACGATGCACCAGGACTGGAGGCCATTAAGCAGGCTTATTCGTTAATAACGAAAATGTCACCCATTAGGTGTAAGGTAGTAGTTTATCCTGGTGGCTGGATTTACAACACAAATAAAGTTCTTTATAAAGATGCTAATGAACTTTTATTAGCAGGAAAAATAAAAGAGATAAAAACTGTGCCCTATGAAGCCTTGCAATATAATCAGGGAGGAAAGTTATGAACGTTAACGTGGCGTATAATAAAAAGTCTTCGCTTGATGAGTACCTTCTTAGGGCCAAGAGGGTAACGGAAGCAAAAGTGCGCGGGATTAATTTTGCAGGTATGGAAACAGACGATGTTATTCAGGAAGTTTTGTTAAAAGTTTACAGTAAGATGGCTGATTATGATAGTTCTAGGGCATCTATTCAAACGTTTATTGAAGCTATTATTAATAGCACTATTAAAGATTTATTCCGTAAAGCGGCTAGAGCTTCTAATTTAGCAGTTGTAAATGCTTTACAATTAGTAGAAGATACATCAGATGTTGAAGATGAAGTGTTAGCTTCAGTAGCTACTGTTGGTTATGAAGAAGAAGGTTATGATTATACAAACAGTTTTTATGACCTTATGAATAATACGGGATTAACAGAACGGGAAAAGGAAATTATAGAGTTAAGGTTAAAGGGTTATAGTTTTAGTGAGATAGCTAGAGCGTTGAAAGTTTCTTCGCCGCGTATTAACCAGATGTGGAAAAAAATAATTATTAAATGTGAGAAATTATATAAATGAGGGGTATGGAGAGGCTTAAAAATAAGCCTCTCTTTTTCGTATATGTACTTTGTCAGGGAAAAGAAATTTTAAGAAAGGAGTTTTGATGATGGCAGGCGTAATGAAGGGTTTAGATGCCGTAAGGGAAGCTATGACAAAGGGGGTGGAGTTGCTTAAATTGAAAAGCGGGGAAAGTAAAATTATTCGTATTCTTACCCCTGCTGATGAGATTATTTCCGTATACGAGCATACGGAGCAGTTTAATGGCTCTTGGCGTACTGTTACTTGCTTAGGTAAAAATGAGTGTCCGTTATGTCAAGCTGATAGGAGGCCATCTTATAAGGTTTATCTGGCGGTATTAGACCGTAGTGATGATAAGGTAAAACTTTTCAAGGCTTCTAAGAAAGTAGCAATGCAGTTATTGGGTCTTATTGAAGAGTATGGGGATCTTACTTCCAGGGACTATAAAATTTACAGGCAGGGCGAAAAATTGGATACGACCTATCAGTTTTTCCCGCGTGATCCTTCCCCTATTGATCTGTCTAAATATGAAATCCCAAATTATGAGGAAATGGTTCAACCCCTTACTAAGGAGCAAATTTTGGAATTAATGAATGGAAGTACAAATCTGGTAGAAGAAGATAGTGGAGATGCGGATGATGAGGATTATCCATTTTAAAGAGTGAGCCCCTAAAGGGGGCTCTTTTTGGAGGTGAGAAAATGAGTCCTAATGAAGAGATTGAGAAGGCCTTAGAGATAAGAGATGAGAAAATGGAGAAAAAAAGAAAGCGGACGGCGAAAAAAGAGAAGGCGAAACCTGTAAAGAAGTTAACGAAAAAAGAACAGCAGATAAGAGAAATAGCTAATAACACTGTTCTTCCAGATCATTATTTTACGATTTGGACAGAAGTTGATCTGCGAAAAATGGTAGGTTGGCTAAATGAGCAGGAGATTATAGCTGTAGATACAGAGACAATGGGTACTAATCCTTTTATTGATGAAATTGTGGGGATTTCTCTTTACGCTCCCCACCAGGGGTTTTATATTCCTCTTAAACACATAGAGGATATAAGAGATGCGCCAGTAGAAGAAGGCCAACAGGTGGGGGTGGATTATGTACGGTGTCTTCCTAAAAATGTGGTGACAGCGGCATTGAAGCCGTTATTGGAGGATAAAAGTAAAAAGTTTGTTCTTCACAATTGTAAATTTGACCAGCACATTCTTAGAAATTGGATGGGAATTAATCTCACGCCTTATTTTGATACTATGATTGCCCAGGCTTTGTTAGATGAAAACCAAAGTAAAAAGTTAAAAGATATGGCTACCTACTATTTAAAAATTCCCGCTGATCGTTTCAGCACTCTTTTTGGCAATGTAACTTTTGATAAAGTGCCGATAAAAATTAATCCCCACACTAGGACAGGTAATTTAGCTACTTATTATGCGGTAAAGGATACCGAACTTACTTATAAAATGTATGAATTTCAAATTAAAAACCTTAACCGTCCAAACCTAGAGCAAATAAAAAAGTTGTTTTTTGAAGTAGAAATGCCTTTCTCGCAAATAGTTTTAGAGGCCGAGCGGCGGGGAGTGCGGATGGATACGGAATACTTGGAAAACGTAGTTGCTAAGCAGTTATATGCTGAATTAGAAGAGTTAAGGCAGAAGATATGGCATTATACAGGGGAAATAAACCTCAAATCTCCTGCCCAATTAGCAGTAGCTCTTTATGATAGGCTTAAGCTCCCCAGGGTAAATACAAAGAAACCTAATTCAACAGATAAGAAAACCCTAAAGATGTTGAAGAAGGAACATGAAGTTATATCGCTGATTTTAGATTTTCGTAGTAAAGCCAAGTTGGTTGATGCTTTTGCAGATAAATTACCTAAAGCAGTTATTAACGGGCGAGTGCATACCTCATTTAATACAGTAGGGGCTCGTTCAGGTAGAATGTCAAGTAGTAACCCTAAACGAGATTGGGGCTTTGTGGCGTGAGCCACATTGAAAAATCGGGTTAATTCGGTGAAGCCCTAACGTAAAGTCGAGGGTAATACCGAGCCAAGCTAAGGATAGCCATTAGAAGTCCTTAGAAGGCGTAGAGACTAGGTGGTGCGTAGGCTAACAATAATCCACCCACGAAAGCCCGACACCTATCAAGCCAACCTAATTTCGCAGGAATAGAAACATTATTCCTGCGAGGTGTTAAAGAATGGATGAGGAAGTTTTATACAAATTATATATAGAAGAACGGAAATCGAGAAGAACTGTAGCTAAGGAGTTAGGAGTTTCTGAAGGAACAGTAAAACATTATCTTGAGAAATATGGTTTTTCAAAGAAAAAATTAGGGGTAAAACCTAAGTATGATGTTGAACATAAAGGGGTGACAAGATTATTAGCAAATAGAGATTGGTTATATGAAGAGTATTTAGTTAAAAGAAAAAGTGCCCAACAAATAGCAGATGAGTTAGGAGTAAAATATGGAAGAGTTGATCGATGGATTGCTAAACATGGTTTTTATGGTAAAAAGACATACCTAAACTCTTGTGACGAAACTAAGTTTAATTATAAAAATCCCATATTCTGTTATTATGCTGGGTATGTTGCAACAGATGGTTATGTGGATAAAAATACACCAAGAGTATCTATTCGTTCAAACGATGTGTGTGCTAAGGGTTTGTTTGAGAATTTGGCTAACTATTTTAAGTTCACAGGAGAGGTTAGACAGTATGGTAAGAGTTACGATTTAACAATATCGTCTCCTAAATTAATCCAGGAATTATATAATCATTTTAAAATAACTCCAGCAAAAACTAAAACCCTGGAATTTCCCGATAGTTTTTATAACGAAGTTTGTGAGCGAATGTTTTGTAGGGGATTAGTTGATGGAGATGGTAATATAAAAAATAATGGGGATTTTAGATTTTATTGTGGTTCTGAAGCATTTATAGATAGATTTATTGATTTTTTAAATAAAAAGTTTAATTGGTGTATAAACAAGACCTATGTAAGAAAAATATATCCTGGTTTTACCCTTACAAAAAGTAAAGCTAAACTGTTCCTTAATTGGTGTTATTGTGGTTATAATTCCTTTCTCCTTAGTAGAAAGTATGAAAAATTTCTTTTGGTATGTGCTTGATAGGTGAAGATATAGTCCGACACCCCCCGAAAGGGGGGAGGTGGTTTAAACGGCCACCGTAACAGATTGAATCTACAACAAATCCCCGCTAAAGTCGGGGGATTGATCCGAAATGCCTTTATTGCTGATGAGGGACGGTTGTTAGCTAGTATTGATTTTAGCCAGCAGGAATTGCGAGTATTAGCTCACGTTTCACGGGATAAAGTGTTGCTTGATGCTTATAAAAATGGCCGTGATATTCATAGTACGACTGCTGTCAGCATTTGGAATCGTAAACATCCTGATGATCCAGTGACTTATGATGATTTTGAATATCGGCGAAAAATGACCGAGCTATTTCAGGATGCTGATGGAAATTTAGTAGATGAAAAGTTTAGCGTAGAACACATTCAAGAATTGTTGGCGGCGGGAAAGATAAGAACTGATGACCCAAAAATCCTTAGAAAAGATGCTGAGTTAGGGATACAGTATGAGAAAGTCAGGAAAGATTCAAAGATGGTCAACTTTGGGATCATATATGGTATCTCAGAAAAAGGGTTGGCTGATAACCTGGAGATTACTGAAGAAGAAGCTAAGGAATATATAAAGAGTTATTTTGAGGCTTATCCTGGAGTGAAGAAGTGGATAGAAGAAAAACATAAAGAAATTTTAAAGCAGAAATATACTACAACTCTTTTAGGGCGTAAGCGTCGAGTTTATCCTGAAATTAATTCGGGCGATAGTTGGAAAATACAACGTGGTTTAAGACAGGGTGTTAATAGCATTATTCAAGGTAGTTCTGCTGATATGGTAAAACTGGCGAGTATTAAACTACAACCTTTACTTAAAGAGCTTGATGCTCATATTGTTTTATGGATACACGATGAAATCGTATTTGATGTACCTGAAAATATTGGGATGGAGAATTTACAACGAATAGCTGATATTATGTGTAACGCTCTACCTTTGGACTGTGGCATGAAATCTGATATTGAGGTGGGGCGTAAGTGGGGACAAAAGCTATCAGAAGATGATATTAGACATTTATTTGAGGAAGATGAAGAGACAGATGAGGAGGAAGAAGAATAATGGGTTTAGCAAGTTTAGCTAGAAAAGTTAAACAAGAAATGAAAGAACAAAATAAATCTTATGAAGAACGTTTTTTAGAGACTGTAGATCAGTTTATTGTTCAATCCCGTGGAGGAGAAAAACATTCTTTATTAGCTTTTCATCCTTCTTCTTTCTATAAATGTGGGCGGGCTGTTTATTATGAATTGAAAGGGTTTCCCAAGAAGGAAAAGATATATGCACGCAGTCAACGTATTCTAGAAGTCGGCACCGCCCTCCATGAATGGGTACAAAGAAAAGTTTTTATGCAGATGGATTTACTCCCTGATGCTCCTATTAAACTTATTCCTGTTAAAGAGTTACCTCCTTATGGGAAGGAGGGTATAGAGTTTATTACTGATCATGCCGCCCCCGATATGGAGATAAAGTTTATAGATAGTAGATGGACGTTAAAGTTTCCTATTTCGGGGATGGTGGATGGAGCATTACATTTTATGGATAGAGATTTTATTTTTGAATTTAAGACCATTAATCCTAATGACTTTGAGTATTTAAATGCACCCCTTAAAGAACATTTAAAGCAAGGTGCTTTATATTGTTTATGCTTAAATTTACCAGTGATGTTTGTTTACTTTTGTAAAGGCACTCAAAACTGGAAGGCTTTTTTCCAGGAATATAATAATGACCAAATAAATTGGGTTAAGAACAGGTTAAGCGAGATTGAAAATTGTGTTTTAAGTTCTAGTCTTCCACCGCCTGAAAAGAATAGTCGCGCTTGTAGTTTTTGTGGTTATAAATCTTATTGTGATAAAGAAATTGCTGTTGCCGCTTAAATATGACCCTACTTACTTCGTATAAGTTAAGTGAGGAAGGGCTTAAAGCTCTCAAAATACAAAAGGGGGAATCATAAATGCAAAAAGCAAACACAGTAATGGAGAATGTGTTGGAATTGGTTAAAGTTTTCCCGCATGTAGTTGAAAACTACAATAGTCTAGTAAGCTATTATTGGGAAGTATTTGATGGAATAACAACTTTAGATGATTGTGTTAAGGCGACACCAGCGGAAAGTATTACTCGTAATTTTAGACGATTGGTTGCTAATGGTATGATACAACTACCTCAGCATATCCAAGAAATACGGAAAGAAAAAGAAAGAGAATATCGGAGCGAATTTGCGGCTTTGGTGTAGACATGACAGATAAACTTTGGAAGAAATTTGAAAGGTGGGTGGGGGCCTCTATTTTTGATGGGGCTAAAAGAAATCCAGGATCGGGAGCTACCAATCGTCAGGATGATGGTACAGAACGTCCTGGTGATGTTATCCACCCACTCTATCAAATTGAGTGTAAGGTTTATAAGTCGATAGCAATTTTCCGTTGGTGGGACAAATTGAAAAAAGAAGCTGAAGCTCTAAAGAAGATACCTGTTTTAGTGATGCGGGAAAAAGGAGACGCCCAAGATACTTTAGTTGCGATACACTGGACTTTTTTTAAGGAACTGAAGGCGGCTTGGGAAAAACAGCAGGGGGTGAAATCATGAAAATAAAGTTAACTAGGTTGGTTAGTGCTATAGCCTTATTAGTTGTTTTAAACACTTCAGTATTATTTTTTCACGACTGGACTCCTGTACTAGCTTTAGTATTAACGTTACCTATTCTTTTACCTCTCGATTTACCGTACAAAATTCGTTTTGTGGACATTTACTTATTATATTTAGTGAGTATGATTTATACTACGTTGGTATTTCAAGGGAGGTAGTTATGGATAGAGCAGATATTGAACAAGGTATTCATGAAATGCTCTCTATCAAAGAGACTACTAAAAATAAGTTAAAGAAAGCTGGTTTGTTTATCCCTACCCGCCCCGATACAGTGGTACATGGGGTAGACCTCTATAGTGAATGGGAGGCTTTAAAACGGCGATATGGAGGCATAGCCAATATTCCTCATGAAGAATTGGGAGAGTATTTAGATCGCTGGACAGCCATGATTTCATACACTCGTTGGGTGGAGGCGGTGGCTGATTTAGAACAAGCCACCGCCCGTGAAATACGAGATACTATTAGAAAGCAGTTATATACCCTCCAGGAAGGGGGGCGGGAGATAAGAGATGCAATGGTTTACACTGAACCTCTTTATCAAGAATGGGAAAGAAAATATACAGAGGCTTTAGCTTTGTATATTCAGGTTAAGGCATTACGAGAAGGATATGAGCAGAGGGCTACGGCTATTTCTCGTGAAATAACTCGACGTGGAACTGATATGCTGGATGTTCGTAGATCAATAAATCGAGGCCAGGTTAGTTAGGAGGAAATAAAGGTGCCTGATTTCTTAGTTCGAGAGTTATTGATTATTATATTTAGTTTTTATGCTTTCACAATGTTGGCGACAGTTGTAGTGTTTTTAGGCATTTGGTGGGCAAAAAAGAAATTAAACTTATGGATAACACCACCTGGATTACCAAATCAAATTAAAAGGGGAGATGATAATTATGGTTAATAATGAGTTGTTTGAGCAGGCTAAAAAGGATATAGAAGAAATAATAACTAGTGGTAAATATAGTCTTGAAGAGGTATTAGCGTATTTATATTACAAACAAGTTCTAATTGACCGTTTCTTTACGGTACTTATGGAGGTAGTCGAAGATGGAAATGATACCTCCTCAGACTAATTTTGAGGAATTTGTGGAGAAAGAATTTATAAAGTTTCTTCAGGAACATAACCTTGAAAGTGGTAGTATTTCTGACGGACGAGGACGAAAGGCTTCTGTAAAACGAGATAAATATGGTTTCTTTTCAGTTAAATATACAACCGTCAAGGAGAATTTATGATGGATAATCTTAATATTTTACTGGCGAGTATAAGAAAAGAATTTGGGCCACAAGCAATCTTTCTTTTAGGAGAAAATGAGAGGTTTACTGATATTAAAGTACGTTCTTCAGGGTCGATTATGTTAGATTTAGCCCTTGGGGGTGGCTATCCGCACGGGCGGTTAGTAGAATTTAGTGGGCCTCCAAAATCAGGAAAAACTACTTTGCTTAATATAGCTATAGCCGAGGCCCAACAAGCGGAACCTGATAAGTATTGTGCTGTAATTGATTTGGAGTATGCTTTTAATCCTGAATGGGCCGCCACCCTGGGGGTAAATTTAAATAAACTCTTTTTCAGTCAGCCTGATACTTATGCAGAGAAAGTATTTGCTTTAATTGAATATCTCCTGAAAACAGGGGAGTTTAGTATTATAGGGTTAGATAGTGTGGCAGGATTAATCCCTAAAAGTGAGTTTGAAGAGCATGATTGGGATAAAGAAGGGCGGGTAGGAGGAGCCTCTAAAGTTAATTCAATGGCTGTTAGGCGGCTAGTTAATTCAGGACTTTTGGCGGCTTCAGGAACAACACTTATTTTTATTAATCAAATACGAGATAAAATAGGGAGCTTTTCTCCTTATGGTACCCCCACTACGACAGTAGGGGGCCACGCCCTGCAACATGCTTATACTCAACAGCTTAGTGTGTCGATAGGACAGTATTTTACGAAAGGGTCAGGGGCGGCGAAAGAATATTTAGGTCAACAAATAGCTGTAAAAATTAATAAGAATAAAATTGCACCTCCCTTTCGTACTGCGATTTTAGATATATATTATGAGCATGGTTTGGATAAATTAATGGAATTAGTTAATGTAGCTAAAGAATTGAATGTTTTATTTGGTACTTCTTGGTTAAAGTTTATTGATCCCCGTACAGGTGAAGTATTTACCGATAAAGATGGTAATGATATTAAATTCCAAGGAGTGGCAAAAGCGCGAGAAGCCTTGGTTAATGATTTAGAACAAAACAATGGAGAACTTTATATGAAAATATATAATCTTGTTCAAGAGATAATTAGGGGATGAGTTTATGGATTGGACGGTAACAGGGGTAGCTACCGCTATATGCTTGGCGGTGGTAGCTATTGTTTTAGGTTGGTTTGAATATGATAAAGCTAAGGTGCATAAGTTGGCCTTGGAAAGGCGATTGGATTGGATGTTGCAGGATAATAGAGATGATTTGATAAATACTGTGGCACTTTTGTTGGCGCAAAAGATTTGGGAACAAGCACAAAAGGAGATTAAAAATAATGGCTACTGAAAGACAGCGTAAATCTAAAATACAAGAGAGAAGGATTACTAAAAGCCTTGCGGAATTGGGCCAGGAAGCGAAGCGGCAGGTAGCTTCAGGAGCTTTATGGTTTGCTAAAAGCGATGTGGTATCAGAAATATTCCAGGTGGAGTGTAAAACAAAAATTAAACCTTCTAAATCCATTACTCTCCAGAAAGTTTGGTTTGATAAAATATATAAAGAGGCGTTACAGGCAGGTAAAATACCTGCCGTTGTTATCTCTTTTGGTGATGGAGAGGATTATTTCTGTATAAGGGCAAAAGATTTGTATTCTCTCTTAGCAAAGGAGGCACCTACGAATGGTTAATTTTCCTTTTGGAATACTGGTTATGGGTTTAGGTAAACCTACCCCGCCTGAAGGTATGGTTTTTTATAATTATGATGATGAATTTGATGTTGGTTTGACGGTAAAAGAGAAAATGATGTTGTTTGGATCTGTATTAAAAAATACAGGTGTAGTGCTTGTTAATTTACAAAAAGTGGATCTGTCTATAGAAGAAATCCTGATTTTGCAGATGGCCTATACTAATAATATCCCCATCCTGGGGGTGGGGGAGCATCCCTCTAATAAATTTTTAGAGGAAATAGTGACTAGAAAGTTTAAAACTTATGAGGAGACTATTGAACATATAATAACGCATTATATATTGTAGGTGAGGTTTATGGGAGTACCTGTTATAGTGGGTGGGTTTAATGAGTTGTCTACTATTGATACTGATGGCATTGCCTTCAGTATTTTTTTCCAGGGGTGTCGGCGGCGATGCCCTGGGTGCCATAATCCCGAACTCCAGCCTTTTGAAGGAGGGCAACAATTAAATACGGAAGATATAATTACCAAGATTACTAAACACTTGGATTGGTATGATGCTGTATGTTTTTTAGGTGGAGAGCCCCTAGAACAGCCTGAAGCATTAACAGACCTTTTAGATAAGTCAAAAGACTTGGGATTAGAACGCTGGTTATACACGGGTTATGAAGTTAAAGATATTCCAGCAAAGATATATAATCTTTGTTCTGTTATTGTGGCGGGAGAATTTAGACAGGATTTATTTACAGGTGGTTTTCCTGCCTCATTGAATCAAATGGTTATAGACAGGAGGGTTTAGAAATGCAGTTCAATATTACTTTTGAGGAGGAGTTTGATAAACTTTACGAGAGCTTTGTTAATGATCCAAAGGGAAAAGAGTATCTAAAATTAGATGGTATCGCTCCAGAAAAAATTGACGTGGGGGCAATGAGTAAGGCTTATTTTACTTCTAGGCTGGCAGATGCTTCTATAGATACTAATGCTAATGCTAACGAAGAAATAAGTGCTAATAATTATCAGGCTGAGATTACAAAAGGATTGTTAAAGTTAGATGGCTATTATCTGTTATGGAAATACATGAAAAAACGGTTTGGTTTAGAGAGAGCAAATGAGGCTATTAAGGCTATTTGGGAAGGGAAACTTTATTTTCATGATGCCAGCGGCCCAGGTATACAGATTCCTTATTGTGTTGCTTATAGCACTACCCCTATTATGTTGGAAGGGCGGCCTTATGGACAGCTTCATAGTTTACCACCAAAGCGTTCAGATAGCTTCTTGGCTCAAGTCACAGAAACTACAATGGATATGAGTCAAGATTTTGTAGGAGCTGTAGTTCCTTCAGATTTTATAGTTAATTTATGTTATTACTTGAAAAAAGAAGGAATTAATCCTGATTTGGAGGCGGATGCAGATTATATTGTTAATTTGTGGCAGAAATTCGTTCATGTAATGAATAACAAGTTTAGAACTGCGGGGCAATCACCTTTTACAAATATTTCTATTTTTGATCGTCCTAATCTGGAGAAGATTTTTGGTGAAACCGTATATCCTGACGGGTCTAAAGTAGATATAGAATATGTTATGAAGGTACAGAAATTAATTGCGAAGTTTTTTTCAGAAGGTGATCCTGCCACGGGATTGCCATATCGTTTTCCAGTAATGACGGCAAATATCAGTATAGATGAAAAGCGTAAACCTCTTGATGAAGACTTTTTAAATTTTATTGCTGAAACTAACATCAAAATGGGTGTTTATAATATATATGCTAACGAAGGAACAAAGATTGCGACTTGTTGTCGTCTTATAAATAACACTTCTCGTATGACTTACAGGGCCGATTCTTTCGGCAATGGTGGGTTGAACATTGGTAGCCATCGTGTTGTTACTATTAATTTCCCACGTATTGCTCAGGAAGCTAAAAACAAAGACCATTTCTTTGAGCTTTTAGAGGAACGGGTAAAATTAGCACGGGATCTATTGATAGTTCATAGAGAAGAAATTCTAAAACGGCGTATTGACGCTGGCTTTAATAAATTCTTTAAACCTCTTAATTGGTTAAGTTTGAATATGTTCTTTTCGACTTTTGGGATTCACGGCCTCTATGAAATGTGTTATTTCATGGGTGTGCCGATGGAAAGTGAAGAAGGTCAACAGTTTGTGGAAGATATTTTATTGAAATTAGAGGATTATGCTAACCAATTTAGCAAAGAGTGTGGGTACAGTTTTAATGTTGAAGAAGTTCCTGCTGAATCCGCCGCCGTTACCCTGGCGAAGAAAGATAAAGTCGCTGGATTAGTAGAACAACCCTTTGAGTTGTATTCTAATCAATATCTACCTCTTATTGCTGACGTTGATCCAATAGAACGGATTAAACTATCGGGCAGATTTATGAATCTAGTGTCGGGTGGGGGAATAGTTCACCTGAATATCCAGGAACGCATTAAATCTCCTGCTATTATGAAAAAGTTAATTAAACTAGCCTTACAAGCTAAAGTTCCTCACTTTGCGATCAATTACGGTTATGGTATCTGCGAGAATGGTCACACTTCAGTTGTGGGAACTGGAAAGACCTGTCCCATCTGTGGGGGGCCGATTAAAGATTGGATGACTAGAATTATAGGGTATTTTACTCGTATTTCTAGTTGGAATGATGTAAGAAAGAATTACGAGTATCCAAGACGAAAATTTAAATAGGGGGGCGGGCGACCCTCCTTTATTTATAGGGGTGAGATTATGGATAGACAGCTTTTAGAGTTGATTTATGCCCGCATAAATGATCTAGAGTGCCGCTGTAATCCAATTGAAGAATCTAAATTGTTTACCCTTTATCGTTTGGCAGATCGGGTATTAAGTGGAGGCCAGTTAACAGAGGCAGAGATAAAAGCGTATAAACTCAATAAGTATAAGAATGGACTTAAAAATCAAGATAGGTAGTTCGTATATGTATTATGTAAGGGGGTGTTGATTGATGGAATTAGTTAAAAAGAAAGATGATAAGCTGACGGAAGAATTAGTAGCTAGTTTAGTAGGAAAGTTTGTATATGTTCCTACCAACATTTTTGATGTTTCAAATGGAGATGTTTTGGAACAGGAAAATATTTGGTTTGCGGGCCAAGTGGGAGGTTACAGTAAAGTAGTTTTACAGTATGAATATAATACGCAGAGGTTTGCTGAAACTCCTCATGAAGAATTAAACTTACTTTTAACAGATGGAATGGGTTATGCTCTTTCTAACACCAATTGTGAAATGTATGTGATAACTGAAGATGAGTTTATGGAACTTTTAGCTGAACATCATGCTCGCCAAATAGTAAACTCTAAATTATATCTCCCTGGTAGGGATTTTTAATGGAATTGTGGTTAAGTATGAACCCGTTACATTTACAGATTGGTATGGAGAAACATTTTTAAGGGGGATAATTATGAAAATAAATATTAATTACGATACTAATGATCTAAAACGTTTAGTTCTTAATGATTTAAAGTTAAAACTTCCTGGGGTAAATTTTAAGGAAACAGATATTGAAATACTAGTAAAAACCAAACAAAACTATAGAGCAGAGTGGGAGAATGGAGATTTTAAGGCTTTTGTTAACTTTGATTCTTTTAGGGGAGATTTAAATGGATTCTCTGCTTAAAGAGATTTTAGATACCAAGAAATTATTTTTAACAGCTAAGATGAACTATAGGCGGTTTGATAAAACAATACCCGCCCTCTATCGAGATAATATTGGCAATGCTGGCTATGATTTATTTGCACGAGAAGAGGTAACTCTTCAGCCAGGGGAGTATAAACGCATCCCTCTTAATGTAGCAACAGAAATTCCTATCGGGGCGGTGGGCCTCTTGTTTCAGCGGTCAAGTCTCTTTCACCGTTTAGGACTACGGCTGACTAATGGTGTGGGAGTAATTGATGCTTCTTATCGCGGTGATGGCGATGAATGGCAAGCTGAGTTTCAAAATGTAACGGACGAACCTGTAACGGTTCGTAAAGGAGATAAAATTTGTCAAGCAGTATTTGTACCTATTCTCCACATGGAACTTATAGAAAAAGACAGTTTAGGTAATGAAGATCGGGGTGGTTTTGGAAGTACCTTTCATAATGCTTTTGAGGGAGGGGGAGATAATGCAAGAAAGTGATTTATTAAATCAAAAGCTTAAAGAGAAACCTCCTAAAAAGGGATTATTATTTTGTCCTTATTGCCAGACCTGGAGTGCTTTAAAGACAAGTAATGAAGGTTATAAAGTGTTGGAGTGTTGTGGTATCTCTATCAAAGATTTTTATGTTAGGAGGTTAAACCATCTTTGGAGATAAAGAAAGTTAAATTAAAAAAGCACGGTAAAATCTACAGTCTTCTTATGTTTAATTCCGAGCTTATAAAACATGGGTGGGATGTTGGTTCGTTTATTAACGGTTTTCAAATAGTAGCTATTTTACCTTATTCAAATAAAGGAGTTTAGGTAGTATGAAGATAATCGCTTTTGAGGGTATAGATGCTTCAGGAAAAGCTACTCAGGCTGAAATGCTGGCCACCGCTCTTCAGGGGCGGGGGTATAGGGTAATGGTTCAATCTTTTCCTTGTTACGAAAGTCCTATAGGACAACTTCTCAAAAAATGGCTTCGAGGCGAGATAGGATTAGCTCCCCAGGCTGTCCACATGCTTTTTGAAGCAGATAGATATGATTTTTGGGCTAAAAAACCTGTTCTAGAATTAGAAGAATATGATTTTATCATTTTTGACCGCTATACTCTCTCTAACCTGGTTTTTGGAATAGTTAATGGATTGTATTATAGTTGGTTGGAGGCAATGCAGAATGATCTACCAAAACCTGATTTAACTTTTATTCTAGATCTGCCTGTAGAACTTTCTTTTAAACGCAAGAAAAATAGGGATAGATTTGAAAAGGACGAAGAACTGCTCCAGCGAGTACAGGATACTTACATTAAAATAGGTAACTATTTAGTGGATAGATGTAATGATTTAGTACGAATTGTTAATGCGGATAATCCTCCTGAGTTAATCCACCAGGAAATCATTTCTTATGTAGAATTAGTTTTCTTGACTGAAGGGGTAGATAACAATTCGTAAGTTGATTTTATTGCTAGTAATTCTTTTCTATTTAATATATCCTGCTCGTATAAGTGAAGATATAGTGGTGCGTTCCCCGCCACCGTCCGTAAAAATAAGCAGTCGTCATGAAATATCCTTAGAACAAAAACTAGCACAACTTATGTTTGAATATAATACTACTTTAAGTATGGAAACAGCGAGGCAGTATTCAAGAATAGTTTGCAAAGAAGCAGGCATCCATCAAATAGATCCTATTTGGATATTAGCCATAATGTGGCAGGAAAGCCGTTTTGATACTAGAGTGCAATCGGAGGCGGGAGCTAGGGGGTTAATGCAGATACTCCCTAGTACAGCTAGGGAATATGGAGTAAAACCTGATCAGTTATATACTCCTGAAATAAATATCCAGTTAGGCATAAAATATCTTGCCTACTTACAGAAACAATTTAATGGTAATTTATTTCTGGCGACGACAGCCTATAATCAGGGGATTGGAAATGTTAAAAGAGGAGAATACAATACTGTCTATACGAAAAAAGTTCAAAGACACTATGAACAAATGAAAAAGTCTATTTCTAGTAGGTGAAGACGTTAGAAAAAATTATGAACTGTAATATACTCATGTTGTACCTATTTAAATTTTAACTATTAAGGAGGAATTATTTATGCAGGTTTTCAAGAAAGATTTGGCGGCAATTTATGCAGAAATAGCAGGCATTACTAAAGTGGAAGCAGATAGACGAATTACTACGATACTGGAACTGATTAGTTCTTATTTAGAAGAAGGTTATGATGTTAAGCTGAGTAATTTCTTTAATTTCTTTGTAAAAGAGCGGGCGGCAAAGGAGGGTATTAATCCGATTACTAAAGAACCTATGACCATCCCCGCCACCAGGACTGTTCACGTTAAAATGACTAAATCTCTTAAAGAACGTATTCAGGGTAAAAGGTAATTTGGTGGGGGTTAGACCCCCACCTCGCTTTTGAGGGGGTATTTTATGAAGTTGCCGAAACATATACAGGAAAACTTAAAACGTAATAAACATTATTACGATATGACAGGGCCTAATATTGAACGATGTAAAGTAGATCCCGATTATTTGGGTGAAGCTATTTTAGTTAATGAAAACCTTATTTGGTACAGCGTTCATAAATATATTGGCAATCCTGATACTATTGTAAAAAATAACTGCATAGAAAAGGATGATATTCTCCAGTTAGGAAGAATGGGTTTTATAAAAGCTATTAAGGCCTTTGACACTAAACGGGGGATAAAGTTTTCCTCTTTTGCTGTTACAGCTATAGTGAGAGAAATAAGATGTTTTTTACGTGATTCTGGTAGCATCATCCGCCCCACCCGCACGGCCAATGAATTAATAAATAAAATCCGTAAGATAGAAAATGAGTTTGGTTACTTACCTTCTGTAGAAGAGTTAGAGGTTTTATTAGGAGAAGATAAAGAAAAGATAAATAAGGCTCTTCAAGTAGGCAGAACAGTAAAATATCTTGATGAAGAGGTGGCCGCGGGCGGGGAGCAATCATCATTAACCTTATTAGACCTTATAGATTCAAATTCTGATTTAGAAGATGATATTTTAGATAAGGTTTATGTAGATTCAGTTTTGGATAAGTTAAGTGATAAACTAACAGAAAAAGAAATGAATGTATTACGTTTGAGGTTAGCTGGTTATTCTCAAACGCAGACCGCCGCCAAAGAACATATATCTCAAATGAGAGTTAGCAGAATAATGAAAAAAGTTGCTTTATTAATCAAGGAACATCCTGATTTGAAAACCCTTTTAAGTAGTGCTTAGGCACTACTTTTAGTCTATTCTAAACTAAAAGGAGAGTGGGTTATATGGGTGTTCCTGCGACTAGTGGACAATTGAGGACTAGTTTATTTGATATGCAAATTGGTGATTATATTGCTTGTCGTTATACAGCTACAACAAGTGGTGCAGTAGGTACTTTTCGTGAATTAGGAACTTGTATTGCTTCTGAAATTCCTGTTACAGGAAGTGCTACTCCTGATGGGTTATTTTATTTTATTAAAGTAGATAAGGGATTACTTATTGCCGATAGGGTAGTTCAACATAGTATTAGTTGGAATACATTAAATAATGGAGATTTTATAAAAGGAAAACTATGGTTATTTAATACAGCCAAAGCAAGTCTTCCTGCGGGGACGACTCTTGTTTCAGGTACAAGTGTGATAGCAGTTACAGATGGTATAATTAGACATAGTAGTAATAATTTTTATGTAGATAATCAAAATCTATTTTTTTCTTCGGGAGAAACAGCAGTTATTTTAGAAATGGTAGAGGAGGTAATTATAAATCAGCTTTTTGTGAATCCTGCTGTTGGTTACAGCTCCGCCGTAGGGGAATTTAACATGCTAAAGGATTTTGAGTTATATGTTAGCAATGATAAAATTAATTGGACATTAATTTTTTCTGGTTCTTGTCCAAGTTCACCATTAGGTGGCCCTTTTATTTATTCTATTACGTCTCAGATACCTTATAAATACTATAAATTAAAAGGTTTATCCACTTATTATTCAGGAATAGGGCTTGGTGAAGTTGCAATTAATCCACATTATATATCTTATCGTTCCCTCTCTAGTGGTTGTGCTTATGCTGATGCTAACGGTAATTCTGCCACTACTGACCAAGGATATGGTGGATGGCCTACTAATAATGAGTGGGATAAATATATAGTAAACAGTAATTTAGGAGGCAAAATAATTCCTGGTGATAATAATGTCTGGCATTGGAGTAATCTTTATACTTGGGTACAAGATACTCCAATTACAACAATCGGAGCTTCTTCTAACAGAATATACAGGGGTAAGGATAGTGTAAATAAGCTACTTCAAATAGCAAGCAGTACAGCTAATACTACAATCGGTTTTCGGCCTGTTTTAGAGTATTTAGAATTAGGATCAAAAGCTACTACGATGTGGTACTAAATAACTTTTAACTCTCCCGCCTCCCACGGGTGGGGGTAAGAGGTGGTATTAAATGGCTGTAGTTGGACAACAATTAACTGCCCCCGAATCGGGATGGAAACGATATGACGATAAAAACCCATGTTTCAAATATCAAGGACAATGGGCTGATTATGTATATTCTTCTCATTATCAAGGTTCACATAAAGCTACATCTATACAAAATGATAAAGTATCTTTTAAATTTTACGGAACTAAATTAAGAATAATTGGTTATCGTTCATCTGAGTATTCAACGAGTATTGAAATTAAGATAGATGGCATTGCTTATATTTACTCACAACAAGGTGCTTCACAATTTCAAACAATTCTCTTTGAGGCAACAGGTTTAATGCTTGATCAACATTTAGTTGAAATCAAAAAACTAGATGCTTCTGGAACAAATGCTTATATAGGTCTTGATGCAATAGATATAGACTCTACAGGCCGTCTCCTTCATCCAGATGAAGTCACTAGTATTTATGATCTTAGTGTAGGCAAACGTATTCGCTGTCATTATACAGCAGGTTCTAATCAGTTTGGTACTTTTTCTGATTTAGGAAAAGAAACTAGTGATTTTATACCCTCTGCTTCCACGGCTACCCCCAACGGGGATTTTTATTGGATATGTGTAGGATATGATTATTTAGAGCGATTAAAATTAGTTGCAGATAGAAATATTCAAATTGGAATATCTTGGGATACACTAAATGCGGCGGGAATAGTAACTGGAAAAGAAATATATTTTACAGAAGTACCTTCTGCTAAATTTAATATTCGTTTACTTACTGGTGGAATATCTTCTACAGATAAAGATAATGAGTGGGATAAGATTATAGTAGAAAGTAATTTAGGAGGTACTATAACTCCTGGAGACAATAATGTATGGAATTGGAATGGTGTTTGGAGTTTAACTTCAACTACTCGAACTGAAATAGGTGCTACTGCTAGAGTAGTACGAGGTCAGGCATTTGTAGCTAACTATAGTCACGTTTATACTCCTGACACAAGCTCTACATCTGGCCCCGTGGGATTTCGACCTGTTCTTCTTTCTTCTCTTCCTTCCTTTGAGATAGAAAGTAAAGAATTAATACCTTCTACTGTTTGGTATACTGATACAGGAACGATAACTTTATCAGCTTCTATTACTCATCTAAATAATATACAGATTCAATATAGGATTTTGGTAAATAATAATCAGGTTTATCCTACTGAAGGGTACACTTCTCTTCAGCCCACTCCCACCACCATAGTGGTGACATTTGATAAAACACTATTAACAGAAAGAGAAAATTTAATAGAATTACAAGTACAAGATGAATACGGTAATAAAACATCCTGGGATTATACAATTATTAAAGAGAATATAGATACCGTTACTGCTGAACGTAGATTTGAGTTTCCTGGAGAATGGAATCAGGAAGATAACAGTAAAATAAGCATCGAGTTGGGCGGGGGGCTAAAATTAGTAGAAGGGGTTTTAAATCAAGATTACTATGTTACTACCACTAATTTAAATCACATAATAACTTTGGGGAGATCTAATATTATTAATGTAGTAGTGGATGGTAGTGATGATATAATTGAGAACGTAAATTTTATTGAGGATATGACTACTCCTACCCCCCTGGGGGCGGGATATGTGAGTGAATATGATTTAAGGTTAAATCGGTTTACTGATATAAATACAATCGCAGTTATAATAAAGTAAAGACATAAATGCATCAGAAAAATATAAGTCTATTTAAGGGATTAAGTAAGTAGAGGTGATATAAGATGGCTATTAAAACAGTTATATTTAAAGGACTTACAGCTATTGGATATGCTTATACTGCTATGGGTGGTATTCGCTTTTATGATGGAGCAGGAAAGATGATTACATTAGGGTCTATCATATCTGAATCAATAACTGAGGGTGAATTTACAAATGCAGTGGTGACCGCCACAAATTCTTATAATAATTCTTACACCCCTGTAGATGCTTTTAATACTAATATCTCTCAAACACAAAACTATCCTGATGGATATTGGCTATCTTCTTATGATAATCAGGCCCTTACCATTGAATTTAAAACGGCTGTAACAGGTATAAGTAAAATTGAATTTAATGTAACACCAGATACTTTTTATACAGATAGGGCAGTAGATAACCCATTTACGATTGAAATATATAACGAAAACAAAATGTTGATTAAATCATATTCTGTTATACCAAATACATCGGGTCGTAATAATATTAATAAATTAAATACACCTGAATTAATATGGAAGTATCTCTTTAAAGATGGAGTAGATATAAAGAAATATGATTCCTTAACTTCTTCTTGGGTTATCGTTGGCCCCGCTCCCGCTACCGAATCTATGTTTATAACAGATGGTATGGATAACTTAAATTCTATAGTTACCCCCGATTCTTCAGGAATAAAACCTATATTTCATTTAAATAATCCCATACTATTAGTGTATTCACAAACAGTACAACAATTAAAATCAAACCTAAATATTGTAGCAGAAAAGCGTACTAGATTTTTAGTATCTAAAGATGGATGCCTAACCTGGTATGCTTTCAAAGATGGGATTTGGAAACAAGTAGCCCTAACTGATATAAATGACAAAGGTATGTCTAAAACAGAACTTCAAGCTATTACTTCTGATCAGTGGAAACAATGGTTTACTAGGGGTACTTTAGATTTTGCTGTTTCTTTAAAAACAACTAATCCTTACAGCTCCCCCACCCTCAATAAGATTACTGTTAATTTCCCTGTTAATCAAGCTCCCCTCATTCAGAATCCTTCATTAACTCCCGACACAATCCATAATGAGTGGGTGGAGCTAAGGGCTACAGTGGAGGACTTGGAGGGAGATCAGTTCCAGTATCAGGTATGGATTAATGGTTCTCAGGTATATCCCACCACAGCAGGGGAGTGGTCGCCGCTTTTAAATTCAGGAGAAAGTATATTCAAAGCCTATAACTATCCTTACTTTAGGGTTGGAACAAATGTTGTAAAACTGATAGTGCGGGATAAAAGAGGTTTAACTAGAGAATGGTCAAGCAATGTAACAGTAACGAATATTAATCCTACGATAACAATATCCCACGGCAATTTCTCTTTAGTAGGAACTATTGGTGATGATAATAGCGATAGTGTAGCATATAGGATACTAATTAATGGTAGACAAGTTTTTCCAACTGAAGGTAATAATATAATTGACGGAATACTTTATAGCGATTTTGCGCCTTCCCCCCGTCAGATTAAATACGAGTGGGGAAGTAATGATGTTCGTTTTGGGGTTCCTAACACCTTCACAATAGAAGTAATAGATAACTTTAAAGGTAAGGGATTGGCAGAGTTTCAAGTAGTAGGAACTTACAAAGGTATTCTATTTATGGATGAACAGGGTAACTTTTATTCTACAGACAAAGGAGAAATTCTAAAATATCTAGATTTTGGTACTTTAATAGCAGGACAAGAAACTGAACCTAAATTAGTTTATTTAAAGAATCAGAACGGTTTCGATGTGGAAAATGTAGAATTAAAAGTAACCGATAATCTACCTCCTGGTGTTAATGTTTATATTAGTAAGTCTAATCAACCTTTTGAGTATAATATGGTTATTAATCACTCAGGCGTTCTACAAGACGAAGAAACTATACCTTTTTATGTTAAGTTAGTAACCGATAAAATGGCTGAAGCAGGTGTTTCTTTTGAAATTACAACTAAAGCCTCACCTGTAACTTAAAGCTAATCTTTGTTCTACACTAAGGGGAGGAAGAAATGTAGTGAAGGGGGAGGGAGAGCCGCAAGCGGCCAAAATATGATGGACTTAACACAAATTCTTAATGAAGTTATTTTGTATTTACATGACGCCACCACCAGAGTAAAACCTGTTTTTGTTATTCTAGTATCTTTTTTAAATTATATTTTATTCCCTGATGCCGCCTATATACCTGCGGCGGCGGCCCTAGGCGGGGCTATGTTATTAGATATTATCACGAAATACTATGCTTTAAGTGTTAAGAGTAATGGAATAAAAAACGCTATTAAAAATAAAGAAATTTCTTCAGAAACATTATGGGCAGGGTCGCGGCGTAAGATAATCAGCTATTTAGTTGTAATGGTTCTTTGTGGATTGAGTGTTAGAGTAACTATGTTGGTTACTGTAGCCGTATTTCTATCCACTATTGCTTATTCCATAATGTTTCTTCGTGAGTCTCAAAGTGTCATTGAGAATCTAATAGACGCAGGACATACAGATTTAGAGTGGTTGTTATTCTGGCTAAGGAAAAAAGAAGAAACTGTGTTAGATAACAAAACTCAGGTTACAGCTCCTATTGAACAAGTAATTATAGAAAAAGCTAATAATATTACTCCCGCCCCCACACAAAGAGGAACCAGCACTCCTACTGAGGGTGGGGATGTTAAAGGAGATGCTGACTGGGATGCCAGGATATAGTGTGATACAACGATGGTTAACTCCAAACAGATATAGTCGTCCTCAAAGGCCGATTATCAAAATCAAAGGAATTGTAATCCATTGGGTGGCTGTTCCTAATGGACGAGCAGAGGGGGTTTATAATTTCTTTGAAAACCGAAAGTATGGAAAAAATGATTTTGGTTCGGCGCATGAAGTTATTGATTTAGATGGTTCTATTATTCAAATGATACCACCAAATGAAATGGCCTATGCAGTAGGAGCTTACAAATATACTCAAAAGGCTTTAAATGAACTAAGCAGCTACCCGAATGATTGCACTTATTCAATTGAATGTTGTCATGTTGATTGGGATGGCACAATGACAGCAACTACTTATAATACTTTGGTAACTAGGTGTGTAGACCTCTGTACTCAGTGGGGTTTAGATCCTCTGCGTAATTTGTGGCTACATTATGAAATTACAGGTAAAGATTGCCATAGGTGGTTTGTTAATCACCCTGATGAGTGGGCTAAATTTAAACAACTTGTTGCTGATCATAAGAATAATAAAGTAGAGGAGATGGTTACAGTGGCGATTGAAGAATGGCAGAAAGAAATTGGTATTAAAGCGGTGCAAGAATTAGCCAGCAATGAAAATAGACTTATTAGCAATCCCGAAGAATGGATTGCAAGGATTGCTGAAAATACTCCTAACTGGCTTTTCTTTGAAATGCTTCGACGATTAAATGCTAAAATTAATAAAATTAAATAGGAGGAATAAATATGATTGATTGGAAACGCAAATTATCAAGTCGTAAATTTTGGGCTTTATTAGCTGGTCTGGCTACTTCGATTTTGGTACTTACTAACGCTAATAATGACACTATCACAAAAGTAGTGGCCGTTATTACAGCAACAGGATCGGTAGTAGGTTATATGTTTTCAGAAGCCTATGTAGATGGTAAGGCAGTTGATGAAGCTAATAACAACCCCACCGCTGTGGTAAATATTAATTCAGAGAAACCCCTGTAAAGGGGTTTTATTTTTCTGATAATTACGTCTATCCTTTGTAGCTTAAAAGAAGGTGGGGCGGGGGCGTATATGTTTTATGAAAGGGGGATCAACAATGTCAATGAAAAATTTAGCGGATAGCATTTTTCAAGAGACAGTACCAGAACTAAACAAAGAATTACTACAAGAATATTATGAACGTAGCCAGCGTCAAAAGGAAGATAAAAAATGGCTAGAAAAGTATAAACCCATCATTATTCAATCTCTACAAAATGCAGGTAAGAATAAATTGGAGCAAGAAGGTTTTAGAGTTTCTATTACAATTCCTAATACATCTCATTTTGATATGGAAAAAGTATTAGTTTTTCTTAAAGAAAAGCAGTTGGGATGTTTAAAGGAGGTTGTAGATGAAGAAGCATTAACCCAAGCTATAGAGGAGGGGGTTATAGATTTAGAAGAATTAAAAGCGGTGGCCTGGATAGAGGATAAAGGGACTCCCCGTCTTACAATAAAGAAGGTATCTTCAGATGATTAAAGTTGGAGATCCTGTACTTATTAATCCCCGCCACTCATTAAAGTTTAGTAGGAAGATTGGATTTGTAGAGGTAATTTTATTAGATACACTGCTTAATATTGGTGTTTCTTTTGATGATACAAGACAACTTTATTATTTCTCTGCTGATGAGCTTATAACAATGGAAGAACTTGATATGTGGAATAGACTAGGGCCAGTCTATTGCCGTTATTGCGGTAAAGATATTACAGGACAATTTAGCTTTCTCTGTGAAGATTGTGAGTATCCAATTTATAAGGAGGAATAATTTATGGATAGTCTTGAAAAAGCACTAGAGGTTGTTAGGAAATTAGCAGATGAAAACGAAGATTTACGGGCGGAAATTACACATCTTAAACAAAAAATAGGAGATTTAATTCAAGAAAAGAAACAGTTAGAAACTGAACATGATACTGTTTTAATAGCTTTACTGGCTATAATTGAACAATGTGGGGGAGAAGTGCAAATAACAGAAGAAGAAATTAAAGACATTGGAGATAAAATTGAGGTAATACTTAATCCAGAAAAATCCTCTGTTACATTAAAGGCCATTAAGGATGAAGAATAATGTTACCGCTAGAAGATAAAAGATTTATCTTGTACGCTAACGAAGGTCAGATGTTTGATGTTCTAGTTATGCCTGTAGAAGAAGCAGAAAGAATACTACAAGAGTTCAAGGATACTGGTTCATTTTCTTATTTTGATCCGTGGAGTGGAAAAACTTTAACTAAAACCCCCACCACCCTGCTTCTTACGGAAGTTCTGACGGGGGTGGTAGTTAATAAAGAAAGTATTAATTATTACCAAAAACCTAATTGGATTACTGTAAAATTACAGGAAATCCGCCCCCGTGATTGTGGGGGTTGACATTAATTAAACCTTGCTGGTCAGCAAGAAGGAGGATAAATAATGAAAATTAAGGAAATATATGTGGAAGCTACATTTACAAAGAATCTCGGCAACTATCAGAGCTTTAAACCTACTGCTGGTATTACGTTGATACCTGAAGATGGGGAAAGTTACCGAGAGATTTATAAAAAAGGATGGGATATTGTTGGGGAACAACTTGAAGAACAATTGAAGCTCTTTAATGAAGAACAAAAACATGGAGTAAAGAAGGGGCTGTAAGACAATGAGTAGTTTAATTGTAGAAGTGGTGAGGGTCAATACCCTCACCAAACATCCTAATGCCGATACTTTATGGATTGCTCAAATTAAAGGCTGGAATTGTATTGTTAAAGAAGGTCAATTTAAAGTGGGGGATCTGGCTATTTATATACCTATTGATGCCGTTCTTCCTGAAAAGATGATTGAGGAGTATAAGTTAGATTATTTAAAGAACGGGGGACGGGTAAAGACAATTAAATTAAGAGGTTGTATATCCCAAGGCCTCTTGCTCCCCGTGCCTCCCAACAAACACTGGGTAGAAGGACAAAATGTAGCGGAAGAACTAGGAATTACAAAATGGGAACCGCCTACACCTACTTATGTTTATTATAGTAATTTTAAGGGATCAAAACGAAATCCCAATCCTAACTTTAAAAAGTATACTGATATTGAAAACATAAATAATTATCCTGAAATCTTTAAGCCTGGAGAGCTGGTAGTTATAACCGAAAAAATCCACGGAACTAATTTTAGGGTTGGTAATGTTCCTATTGAAGAAAACAATTGGTGGGCAAGAATAAAGGCTTGGTTTGGCGGCGGGTATGAATTTGTGGTAGGATCTCGAAATGTTCAATTATCTAGTTGTAGTTTATGGAATAAGAAAAAAGTTTGGTACAGTGAAGATGTATATACTAAGATAGCTAAACGTTATAATCTGAATCAAATTTTACCAAAAGATCACATTCTCTTTGGTGAAATCTACGGGAAGGGAATACAAGATTTAACGTATGGATTAGAAAATATTGACGTGGTATTTTTTGACTTAATGGTAAACGGTAAATATGTGGACTACTATGATTTTGTTTCGTTCTGTTCTCGTTTTAACTTACCTACAGTCCCCCTTATTTATATTGGCGAGTATATGCCTTCATTACTGACTCTATATACTTGTGGAAATTCACTTTTATATCCTTCGCAAATGAGGGAGGGGGCGGTAATCAAACCTTTAAAAGAAACAATTGATCCTAGAATTGGCCGTAAAATACTTAAATCAATAAACCCTGAATACTTACTCCGAAAAGGAGCTACAGAATATCATTAAAGGAGAGGAATTAACCTCTCCTTTTTGTATTAATTAGCAAGTAATATTTACATACACCATCTTTTTTAGGTTTAGGTTTAAACAATCCTTGTTTGCATTTACCGCTAATCTGGTCTAGATTTTGGCATATAGGACATTCAGTGTACCACCACCTCATATCTAAACCCTCCAATAATGTGCGATTTAGTCCTTCTCTTCATTATCTAATCTTAACGCTCTTCTTGCCCCTTCATAAGACAGTTTGAAGAGATTCCCTGGTGCTTTCAAATATTGCTCTGCGCTTTTAACTCTATCTTCTGGGCTATAATTAAAATAGCCTCGCTCTAGAAGAATTTTTTGGAATGTGTTGCTTTATAATTTAATTCTAAGATACCCATCTTCAAACATCCACCAGTATTGTTCCTTAAGCAACTTTCTTCCTTGTTCAACATGCTTCAGAAATCTTTCTCTCACATCCTGGCCGTCACATTTTTCGCATACTAGAAAGTTAATTGTCTTTCCTCCGCCGTAGACCCAACGCCAGATGTCTCCTGGCCTAAATTTGTGGCCACAGAGGTAACACCTAAAACGCTGTCCCTTCTCAACACCACCCCACATTCCATTACAGTCTTTTTCTGTTACTATCCTAGGCTTCTGATCCGTAAAGCTCATATTCTCTTGTTTCCTCCTTTTGCGTATCATAAACATATTACTTATTTTCCATCTTCCTCTAGAAAAAGCCCATCCTCATCGAGATCGGTGGCACAAACAGCACATATATATTGGTTTCCCACTAGTCTTGTTACTGGGCCATAGGTTATATAATTATCTGGAGTACCGTGACCAGGCACTATCTGCCGACCTCAACACTCACAAACCATCATGCTACATCTCCCTCTCGCTTTTTCGTTTGTTATGCGTATTTACCTAAAAAGCTCATTATAAAGCTCATTATATGCTTTTTCGTAGTGTTGAGGATTACCATCTCTTTTGACCCATTCATCATAGCAAGCATCTACCTGCCAATGGAAATCAGACCGTGGATTGTTATTTGCATACGCTGATAGCCATATTTTATCTTTGGTTTCTTTAAACAATTCTTCTTTCGTCATTTGGGCTAGTTTTTCTAGATACAATGATTTAGGTTTTCCATAATTGTCATTCCCGCTATATTTGTCCATTTCTTTTCTCTCCTTCGCATTATCTTTGGAATGTATATCATTCTATGAAGTCACGCATAGCCTTTGATCTTAAACGCCGTAATAACTGATCAGATTTATAATGATTTGCACAAGAGCCTGGCCGAAAAAGTTTACACGTTTTCCATAAATAACATCTACCTAAACAAACTATAGGGCCTGACATATTTCTCTCACCTCCTTCGTATTTTCTTTGGAATACGAATTACTTAGTCTCTATTTCAAAGTTAATCTCTCTATATTCCATTAAATTATTGACAAGTATTTCCATACAAATTAACACACATTTTTCGCATATATCTGCCTTGGGGCTTGTTATCATCATTTTTACTTGCTCCTCAGATCTACCGCAAAAACTACAGCTTTTCACAGATAATACCTCCTTCACATTTTAAATTTATGTTCACGAAAATCATAAGCACTATAAAATTTGCCGCCACATTTGAGACATTCTCAAGATACTATTGTTATTATTACCTCCCTCATATTGTTAGTAAGGGTACAAGATTTTTATTGTACCCTTACTGCTTTAAAAATATATTTTAAGCGGCCAATAACTCAAAGGCTTTATCAATTAGAGGATGACCGTCAATGGTCTTAGCAAACAACCGTTCCTTATAAGTTGTGGTTTTACGAAGAGGTTCTGCGTGAGTTGCAAAGTCACTAACTGCATTTATTAAGGCCCATCTTGTTCCCCTATAAAGCTGAAGATCAGGGGCTTGATCATATCGACGCCATAAATCTTCACGAAGTTTAATGATATTATCTTTTTGACGCGGCTTAACTTCGTGAGGGAAGGGAAGAAGTTCATTTATAAAATCTTCTACCTCACTATCACTAATGGATAAATTAACAAGTCTTTCTGCTTCCTCAGTTAAGGAATCAAGATAAGCATAAGCAAGTCCTAATGTTCTTTGAGCTTCCGCAAGTTTGTTTTGCATGTTGCCCATATGGATTGTTGTCCACATCCTCTTGGCAGAGGATAAAGCTAAGTTTAATGTATTCTGGCAAACTATCCGTACAGGAGTTATAGCAACTTTAACTGCTCCCTTGCCATCGTGAGAATTAGTAAAAACTAAGAAAGGTTCAATTCTATCATTTAAGATAGTAATTCGTTCCAATCTTGCCAGCATCCAAACTCTCTTACCACCAGCTAAACTTCCAGCAGTTTCATATCGCACTCCTTCCCCTAAAAGAGCATCAGTAAAAGCAAAGGCTTCCACATTCTGAACTACTTTGTATTGATCACTAACTATTCCAAGCACCTGTTGATCTGTCGATCTAACGTTAGCAACATAACCCTCTACGGGATTTCCATTAACATAAACGGGCACTTGTTCTACTCTCCAATCCAGCCCCGCCAATTCCAGAGCTTTTTTAGAATCGGGAGCTTCTTCAATAACAATACCCAAACCGTGCCAGGGCACTTCTCTAACTGAAAACATTGAATCTACATTTGCAGGCATAATAAAATCCCCCTTTATTTAAATCATACTTTCTATAAACTCTTTAGCTCGCATAGCTTCATTTCTATTTTTAGTTTTCAAAAGAAAATCAGACATTGCTTTCTTTTTTTGAATCACCTCCATAACGTGTTCATCAATAGTATCCTGACAGACTAAATAATAAACAGTAACGGCATTTTTTTGCCCTATACGGTGGGCGCGGGAGAAGGCTTGTTCTACATAGTCATACGACCATTCACAATCTAAAAAGATTACATAGGTGGCGGCAGTGAGAGTTAAACCTTCTCTACACGCTGGAGTACAACCAATAAACAATTTACATGAACTATCATTCTGAAACTTATCTACCTGTTTCTGACGATCAGAAGTCATTATGTCTTTCAACAACTCCTCCTGTTTTTCAGGAGGAAAAGTATGATAATCAGGATACATTTCTAAAAGAAGTTTAAGTGCCGTCTGCTTAGTTTTACCATTAGCGTTCACATCACCATGAATAACAGCAGGATTATATCTTTTATATCGTTCTGTAAGAAGATGAACCATAGGTAAAAATCTAGAGAAAACAATAGCTTTTTGGCCGTTGTTATCAATAATATCCTCCAAGAGTTCATCTAGGGCCTCCAATTTAGCACTCTTACTTTCAGCAGGGGCACCAATAAGAGTAGGGGAGTCAGTAATCTGCTGGAGCCGCAACAATTTTGTTAAAGCAGACGGTATTTTAGTGAGAGAAGTGTCTTTTAAAATCTCTAGGATTTCATTTTTAACTCCATTATATAGGAGTTTCTGTTGGGGACTCATTTCTACTGTAATAGTTTTAAATACAATATCTGGAAGCTCCTTTAATTTATCCTTCTTTAACCTGCGAAGCATATTGTTTTGAATTAGTTTCCGTAACTCCTTGATATTTTTATAACCCACAATTTCTTTATTGTTGTAGCCTCCAAAAATAGCGTACCGTTTTCGGAAGGCCCACCAGTTTTGCTTGATTTTTCCACCCCACTTCAAATAGTTGTAAGCCTCTAATGGACTATTGGGGAGGGGGGTAGCAGTAAGAACATAACGATATTTAAAAGGAATAGAGAAAATAACAGAACCAATTTTACTTTGAGGGTTCTTAACTTTATGGGCTTCGTCTAATACACAGAAATCCAAACCAACCATTTTATGGAGTAAAAGTAAATCATTATAATCCATACGAAATGTTTCGTAGGATATAATAGCAAATGTCCAATCTTGATTATAACGAAGTTCGTTATAAATAGAATTGCGTTGCTGTTGGTTGCCTGCGATTACAACAGCTTTTTGGTAGGTGTGTTTATGAATTTCTTTTAACCAAGTATAAAGCAAGGTAGCTTTACAAATAATTATCCCACGTTGGAGCATACCTAATTTTTTCTTAGCTTCTATTGCCGTAATTACCTGAAAGGTTTTCCCCAATCCTGGGTCGTCACCTAAGATAAGAAACGGTCGCTGGACTAATAAATTAAATCCCTTGACTTGAAATTCACCCCAGGGAGGGATTTTAAATCCCGTTGCCCCCACAATATTTTTATTTTCATCATATTCTACACTGTATCCTGGTACAATAGGCTGATCGGGAATAGTATTTTCATCTATTCCCCCCACTTCTCGATAATTGCCATCTTCATCTTTCCAAATGATCAAAAAATCTTCCATTTTTTCTTCAAAGTCTTTACGGTACTGGTAGGGAACCGCCCACAGTTTACTGCGGGGGTTATACAGAACTCCACGCACTTTCTTCATTTCTTCTTCAATTTGAGGGTTAGGGTGAAAGGAAACTTTAATCCAATCCCTATCTTTGACCCTCACCTTTTCGGCAAGGATCATTTATACCACCTTCCTGTTTTAATTTTTGGTAGCGTCGGTGTAAAGTAGACTTCGGTACCTGCATTATTTTAGCAATCTCATAAAAAGATTTTCCTTCTACATCTTTTAAGTACAATAGAAGATTATCGTCTATTTTTTCTATCTGAAAACCTAACTGTTGAACATAACTTTCTATGTCTAAACCCTTTAAGGAAGCACGATAGAAAAGTTTAAGATAGAGAGAACGATCTAATTTAACTTTACCGTTTTCATTACGAGAAGCTAGAGTTGCCACCAATTCTTCTTCTGACATGGTGTTATTATAAATAACATTGAACCCCAATTTTCTTAGGTGTTCATAAGGTTTTCCTTCCTGGGAAAGATATTTATAAGCGGCAGGGTGAGCGGTTCGTAAATCCGTCAAATTAACCGTATCGCCATAGTAGTATTGGAGGTAGTAACGAATAGTTTCTGGATTACACCAGGAAACTAAATCGTCTATTATTTCTATCCCATTTCGTTTCAAAGTGTCTCGCACTACAGCAAGATTACTAAGCACCACTTTAAATAAATAATAATTTTGTTGTTTAAGGTGGCGGAGGGAAACTATTCCGTTACGAGCATATTTAAGTAATAATTTAGCAGTATGTTTCATTCCAGGACATGGGATAAGTCCAATGATGCATACTCTCGCGCCACCATCTGTAAACCCTGTAACATAGGCAGTTCCCACAATATTTTTTTAGAATCCAAACCAACCAGTTCAATCATACTTTCCAGATCTCTTTTGTCCTGTTCACTGATAGTTTTCGCTTGCATTAAACCAATAAAAACATCCATGATTGCAATTAAGGCCGCCGCTTTTTCTTTTGTTTTCACGTTAAAACCCCCTGATGTAGTCAATAGTTTTCGCATCTACATAACGGCTTGCTTTAGTTAAAGCCCGTAAGATACCTTCTTTATTTCCCATAAAAATAACGTTTAAAATGGGCCTTATATCTTCCAGAGAAATGTAACCGTCTTTTGCCATAGCCAGTAAAGTTAAAACAATTTCAGGTGCTTCCACTGTTCCTTTAAAATATTTCTCTTGTAGTTCTTTACCAATGACCTGGATGCGATTGTCGTCCACTATTAATCCTCCTTACGACAATCTATGCTATAAGTTAATTATAGCAGTTTTTTACTCCAGGTCAATGGTTTATATTTAGTATCCCAAAAGCCTTAGTATAGCATCTTCATATCCCTCCAGAAATCTGGTAGTAAGATCACCTGCGTCAGTTAACCAGTGATTAGTTTCATGTAGTAAAACTCTAGCTAATTTGCGTTCTGAGCTGAAAGCACTTTTAGCAAGGAAAATAGTTTTCTTTTCCTTATCCCAAACCCCCTCCGCATAACTGACAACATTTTCGTCGGTAAGATATTCTACAACAACTATTTTAGGAAAATCCTTAATTGAGCGTAGTCCTAAAGCATGTTTTAGACGCATTTTCACGGACTTTAACATGGAGGCTTCACGTTCATTTAAATGGGCGCGTTCATGTTTGACTTCTAGTTTAATAACTTCTTCCGCTGATTTAAACCCTAAATATCTTAATTCTGAGTACCAAGGGCGGGGGAGGCAAATAAGGGTATACCCTCTATATTCCGCTTCTCGATCAATGTGGTGATTATTAGAGGGAATAACTAACCTGTTACCCCTCGTCTTGTGAGCTTTAGCGATAATTTTTAACCACAACTCACTTTGTTTATCATCTGTAAGGTCATTATAAAATCCATACATAATATCATGATAAGTTTGCCCTTCCAGGGCTAGGTCTACATACTTTTTAATGAAAGCAGGCCCTTGGCGGAAGATTAAACGCCTAATACGAGAATATGCCTTATCTACGTTAACTTGAGAACGATCTCGGTTTATTAAACTTCTATCTTTAAGGTTGTAGGCAAAATAGAGATTTAAAGGATTGGTATTATCTTCCTGCTCAATTCGCACCCCGTTTATCCACAATTCATGAAAACGATTGGGAATAATAGTTTCTTCGCGTATATATTTTTCATTGATACCTGTTAAAACGGCAAAGGAATTGATGGCGTTAGAAAACTCTTCCTCAGTACACTCTATCGTGACGAGTGTCCCTTTAATTCGCTCATTGGGTTCCACATAAATATTAAGTACCTCAGTATTGTGGGGAGTAGATTCAATTTTTCCGTAAAAACTAAATCCTACTGTATCAATACGGTGAAATCTTTTCTCCCGCGCCATCACCAGAAGAAAAAGTTTCCAACCTTCGCCAAAGTTACCAATCCCATCTTCATCATCTTTTTGTTCAGATTCTCCTATATAGAGGTGACGTTTCTTTAAACCTATGTAGTCATCTTGCATTAATCCCATGCCAGTACCTTCATCATATTTGAGGACGGGTTTAGAACCGCTTTTAATGGCACCATAGGCTATATTTTGAGCGGCTTCTTTGATAGCCTGAGTTACAGTCCAGTAACTTACATAATTAGGAGTTAACCCTGTTGGGATAACCTCTGTAGCCATAAGATTATCTCCTTTCTAGGAGGTGGGGGAAGAGTAGCCTCCCCGATAATATTAAATCATTGACATTTATTATATACGTCACAGCCACCCTGATTCTTAATCCCCTGAAATAGTAGTCCCCTCTTCAAGGAGGGTGGGGCAGTCTTTTATAAGACGATAAAGAGTAAATTCATCTAATTCACCTTCACAGGAATTATAATTGGGACATTGCTCACAAAACTCTACAGAAGGAGCTTTACCTGTTTTTTCGTAAATGTAAACAGCACAGTTAGACATGATACTAACCTCCAACACTGAAATTTTTAAACTCACTTTTACACATACTGTAATACAATATAAGTTATTAGACAGCCTAAAATAAAACTACTAAACCAAGTTAATAAAAATCCAAAGAATTTTCCTCTATAGAGGAAGCGCATATAAATACCTCCATTATATAATGGCGATGGGGGGAGAGGCTAATTAAAATCTTACAATTAGCAGACGCAATTAAGCATTTATCTTATTTTCTTTAGGGGTTTTTCTTTTATTTTTGATGGGTAATAATCCCTGCACCCTCCATTATAAAAATAAACCACAGGTAAAGAACATTTTTCTCTTACTTTGTCATAATTTTTACAGTCTTGTTGATTGCACACCCTCACTTCCTCCTCTAATAGATAATAAAAAGGAAATAGGGAACTATAAAACTTATTAGTTTTATAGTTCCCCAAGTCCTTTATCAATATTAACTAAATTTTTCTCATTAAAGGTATTTTTGTCTTAACAAAACAAAGCTGTTAAAGCAAGAAATACGATCCAACCTAGCAGGATTTTGCGAATGGATAGCGAAATAATAGTTTTAGTACCGCGTATGTATTATTACAATATCATTGGTTTATTGTAATGAAAGTACGCGGCTTAGACAGGTTAGAGGAGAATTATCTAGGATTTTCAAGGGTTCGGAGAGGGCGAGACTGGGCGTACGTTTGAGGGGCGTATGGGTACACCCGTGCGGGTTCAAGTCCCGCTCGCCGCACCAGGATAAAACGTGGGTTAAAGCCCACGTTTTATTTTTGTGCGCCCGGCATGGGCGTTAACTTGGTGGTGAAAGTCCACTGCAGGCGAGGCAGCACGAGTCTGCTAGCCAAAGGCAAGGGTGCCCATCGCGAGGTGGGATCCGGAGGAAGCCGGAGGCAA
>NZ_BJKN01000005.1 GCF_006538365.1 Moorella sp. E308F
AGACACGCACCGCCCGAGGCAGGAGGAAAGAAAGGAGCGCCGCCACTACCAGCAGCCACAGGTAACGGCGCCAAGTTTTTATCATGAAGTACCCCTCACTTTTTCCATGACAATCTTCCTGCTCGCTGGAGTTCCCGCCAGGCTGCCAGGACGGTGGCACGGGTGGCGTCAAGATCACAACCGGTGGGAATGATCCGGGCGGCATGACGCAATCTTTCTTCTTCTCCCATCTGTGCCCGGAGACGGCTTTCAGCTTCTTGCGGCGAGAGGTTGTCCCGTTCCATTAATCTTTTTAACCGCACCGTTGCCGGTGCGGTTACCACCCAGATGGCATCCACCATATCATCCATACCTGCTTCAATTAAGAGGGGGGCCTCAATAACCACCACCGCCTCCGGGTCAGTTTGGCGTAAAGCCGCTATTTGCGCCTGGACTTTCTCCCGGATGCGGGGGTGGGTAATGGCATTCAACAATTCCCTGGCGACAGCGTCACTAAAAACAATCCGGCCAAGGGCCCGCCTGTTTAAATGGCCGTCTGGCTGCAAAATCCCCCGGCCAAAGGCAGCGACAATATCCCGGTAGGCAGGCTTGTCGGGAAGCACTACCTCCCTGGCCACCTGGTCGGTGTCGATGACTATAGCTCCCAGTTCTTTTAAAATCCCGGCCACTGTGCTTTTTCCGCTGGCAATACCGCCGGTAAGACCGATAATAAACATCTCCATTGCTCCTACCATCGCCACAGTCCTATGGCGATTAAAATTAAACCCGGCAGAGCTGCCCCCCGCCAGCCCAGTCTTTCTGGCTGCCAGCGCTGCCCCAGGAAGCGACCTGCCTGCACCAGCAGTAGCTGGCAACAACCAATGCAGAGCGGTGTCAGCAGGAGGGAAAAACCGGCGGCAGCGGCGCCAAAACCTATTCCGACGGCATCCAAAGCCAGGGCCAGCCCAAGGGTCAGGGCCTCCTGGCTGCTAATACTTCCAGATAAATCCATATCAGCCCGAATAGGTTCCTTGAGAATCTGAATCACCAGGCCCAGGCGGGGCAGGCGGAATTTGACTAAAGTTTTTTCTGCCGGCTGCGGCTCGCTTTTTTTCAGATAGGCTTCAAAACTTATGGTTAGTCCCAGGGTTAATAATATAACAGCTCCCAGGCGGCCGGCAAGGGTTGGACTGAATACTCTGGTTACGATATGACCACCGGCCATGGACAGCAAGCTGGCGGCCGTAGATACCAGGGCGATCAAACCCAGGGAATGCCAGGGCAGCTTTATTTTCCTCAGGCCATAAGACAACCCCACGCTCAGGCCATCCAGGCTGGCGGCTAAGGCTAAAAGTAGCGTTGCCAGTAACATGGTAGTTTATCCCACCCTTTTACCCTTATGTCTTCTATACAGTAATATACGGGTGGCAGGGGGGATACGTGCCTGTCATTTAAACCTGGCAAGTGGGACAAAACACGGTGCTCCGGCCGCCGATTTTCACCCGTTCAAGGGTGCAACCACAGCGGCGGCAGGGCTGGCCGGCGCGACCGTAAACCTGGAGGTAATCCTGATTTTTCCCCTGCTGACCGTGGCCATCGACGTAATCCCGGAAAGAGGTGCCGGAATTGGCTATACCCTGGTCTAACGCGGCCTGCATGGCCCGGTGCAGGCGCACCAGTTCATTCTCAGTCAGCGAAGCCGCCGGTCTAAATGGATTGAGCCCCGCCAGGAAGAGCATCTCGTCGGCATAAATGTTACCAATACCGGCCAGGAGGTGCTGGTCCAGGAGGACCTGTTTTACCGGTCGGCGCCGGCCAGCACAGATGGCTGCCAGGGTGGCGACATCAAAGGCCGGGTCCAGTGGTTCCGGCCCCAGTTTTTTCAGCCCGGCCGCTACCGTTACCTCGTCTTCCTTGCCCAGGTAGAGGCGCCCAAAACGGCGGCTGTCCACCCAGCGCAAGGCACCACCACCGGCCAGGTGAAAAACCACATGGGTATGGGGCAGTACGGGGCCGGTCGCCGCCGTTAAGATCAGGCGTCCGGTCATCCTTAAATGGGCCACCAGGCAATAGCCGGCTGTAAGGTAAAAAAGGAGATACTTCCCCCGGCGGTCGAGACGGGTTATTATTTTACCTGTCAGCAAATCGATGAAAGTGGCGGCATCGGGTACAGCAATAACGCCGGGGTGGTATACCTCTACCCCGGCAATGGTTTGCCCCTGGAGATGGGGAGTAAGGGTACGTTTAATGGTTTCTACTTCCGGTAGTTCGGGCATCGCATTTCACTCCAGAATCATGGCTCCGTATCTCATTAACGGTTCCATATCATACCAGCTAGGGCCGTATTTTAAATCCACCTGGAGAGGGACCTGGAGTTCCAGGGTATTCTCCATATTCTCCTTTACCAGGTCGGCTACTGCCGTCAGGTCTTCCTCAGGGACCTCAAAGATCAATTCGTCGTGAACCTGGAGAATCATCCGGGCGGCCGGGTATTGCTCCTCCAGCAGGCGGAAAATCTTAACCATGGCGATTTTAATAATATCTGCCGCGCTGCCCTGGATGGGAGTATTCATGGCTGCCCGCTCCCCAAAGCTCCGGGCAGTATGGTTGGAACTGAAGAGTTCCGGCAGGTAACGGCGTCGCCCCAGGAGGGTGGTTACATAGCCATCCTGCCGCGCCCTGGCAACGACCTCTTCCATGTAAGCCTTAACACCGGGGTAACGCTGGAAATAACGCTCAATATATTCATGGGCTTCACTGCGGCTGATGCCCAGGTCGCGGCTGAGGCCGAAATCGCTGATGCCGTAGACAATGCCAAAATTCACGGCCTTGGCGCTGCGCCGCATGAACGGTGTCACTTCACTTAAGGGAACACCAAAGACTTCAGCTGCCGTCCGGGCATGGATGTCTTCCCCCCGGCGAAAGGCGGCAATCATGCCGGCATCACCGGAGATGTGGGCCAGAACCCGAAGCTCGATCTGGGAGTAATCAGCAGCCAGAAGGAGGCGGCCGGGAGCATGGGGAACGAAGGCGCGGCGCAGGCGCCGACCCACTTCCAGGCGCACCGGGATGTTTTGCAAATTGGGCTCGCTGCTGGACAGGCGGCCAGTAGCCGTCACCGTCTGGTTAAAGGTGGTATGGAGGCTCTTCGTTCTGGGATTGACCAGGGGCTTCAGCCCGTCCACATAGGTGGATTTTAACTTGGTAAGCTGGCGGTATTCCACCAGCTTGGCGGCAATGGGGTGTCTAGCGGCCAGTTCTTCCAGGACGGCAGCGTCGGTAGAAAAGCCGGTCTTGGTCCGCTTTACCGGCGGCAGGCCCAGTTTTTCAAAAAGTATATTCCCCAGCTGCCGCGACGAGTTAATATTAAACTTTTCCCCGGCCAGGCGGTAGATTTCTTCCGTCAGGGCGACAATATTGCCTTCCAGTTCAGCACCCATCATGTCCAGGGTTTCCAGGTCAACAGCCACACCATAACTTTCCATCTCACCCAAAATCCGGGTCAGAGGAAGTTCCACCCCCCGGTAAAGCTCCTCCATGCCGGCTACCTGCAATTTGGTAACAAGTTCCCGATGCAAAAGCCTGGTGGCCGCCGCCCGCCGAGCAGTGGTCAGCAGTAAAGATTCATCTTCCACCAGGGCCAGGTCCAGGTGTTCCAGGCAGAGTTCCGGCAAATCATGACGGGAGGCGGTGGGATTAAGGAGGTAGCCGGCGATCATGGTGTCGCCGCCCGGGTCGGCAACCCGTGCCCCGGCCTCCTTCAGCCAGACGAGGGCTGCCTTGGCATTATGAAAGATGGGCCCTGCCTGCAGCAGGGGTGCCAGGGCCCGGGCCAGGCCAGAACCTGGTACCTCCGCCGTATCCAGAACAGCCACGCCCCCTTCCCAGGCCAGTCCCACGGCTAATGCTGCGGCTTCCAAATAATTGGCGTTATTCAAAGCCAGGGCAATAGCAACTTCTTGCTCCCCCGCCAGGCGCCCGGCAAGTTTGGCCAGTTCTTCCAGGCTGGTCAAAATAAGGGGCTCCGGGAGATTTAGGGTTTTGACGGTGGCTGCCGGAGCCATCCCGGCACCCTCTTCCTGCATGCCTTTTAAGACATCCCTGACCAGGCTATTAAACTCCAGTTCCTTGTAAAGGGCCAGGACAGCCTCATAGTCCGGCTTCTCACGACGGCAGGCTTCAAGATCAAGTTCCACCGGCACGTCGCAGCGAATGGTAGCTAGCTGCCGGGCCAGGCGGGCCTGGTCAGCGTAAGCAACCAGATTGGCAGCTACTTTCCGTCCCCTGACCTCAGCGGCATGGGTCAGTACCCCTTCCAGGTCGCCATACTGGCGAACCAGCTGCACGGCCGTCTTTTCCCCTATTCCAGGTACGCCGGGAATATTGTCGGAGGCATCACCCATGAGGGCCTTGACATCAATGAGCTGACCGGGCTCCAGGCCATAGGCTTTTTTAATGGTCTCCCGGTCAAACAATTCCACCTGAGAAAGGCCGCGCCGCATGAGGAGGACCTTAACCCTGTCATCTACCAGTTGCAGGGCATCACGGTCCCCGGTCAGGATTAAAACCTCCAGCCCTGCCGCTGCCCCCTTGCTGCTTAAAGTACCAATGAGATCGTCGGCCTCAAACCCTTCTACTTCACAGCTTGCCAGCTTCCAGGCTGCCAGGAGGCGTTTAACAAGGGCAAACTGGGGCCTGAGTTCCGGATCGGTCTCCGGACGCGTTCCTTTATATTCCTCATACAGGTTGTGGCGAAAGGTTACCCTGCTGTAATCAAAGGCCACAATTACATAGTCCGGCGCCACCAGGTCAAAGGCCTTTTGCAGCATGGTGGCAAAGCCATAAACGGCATTGGTTTGAAGGCCTTCACTTGTCTGAAGCGGCGGCAGGGCATGAAAGGCCCGGTGAATAATGCTGTTGCCGTCCACCAGGAGCAATCTGCCTTTTTTTATAGGCATTCGTCACCCTTCTTTATTAAAAACGCTGCTTCTATTTTATCTTTTTCTGTTTCCGGTGGCAATTCTTTTCCCCTTCACACCAAAAAACCACCCTTAACTTGAGGGTGGTCTGGAGGGCGCCTCCTCCTTATATACCTTTTCAGGTACCGTCAAAGACTGGTATATATCTGCTGAATCAATATTAATTGGCGAGGACATCCTGGCATCAGGGGTGGCCCTATTCTTTTCCCCGGTTAGGTTATCAGGCGGGGTAGGCGGCGGTGAAGTTGTTCCCGTCCCAGTTTGTTTACCGGTTGCAGAAATTTCTCCTTCATCCTTATTTATTTGTAGCCTGTTATCCCCTGGAATAATTTGCTCCGGGGACGTCTGGTCCTGGGGGCCAGTTATATGTTCACCAGGTAATTTTTGTCCCTCTCCTACTTGATGGTTCTGTTCTGATGCCGGATTGGGGTTTTGTCTCCGGGAGCTAACATTGGTCCTGGCCTGGACAATCGGATTTCTCTCCCCGCTGTTGAAAACTGGCTGGGGTTTGGTAGACTTCGCCGGTTGTCGCCTCAGAGGCTGTGCTGGCCGGGTTTCTTCCCATGAAGGGGTTATTGCTGGTGCTGGTGTTTTGTTTTCTTGGTCTGTAACTATCGTGGAGAGATCCCCTGCCGGCGCTGGACCCCTCGGAGCTTGCAAAGCTTTCACCTGTTCTTGTTCGCCCTGCATAGACGCAGGCGTTGCTTGTCCGGCCTGGAATGGGAGAGGGGAGGGAAAATAGCCAGCAGAAGCAGTAATAGCCACCACAACTGTGATGGCCGCCGCTGCCGCCAGGGAGAGCCACTGCGGCAGGCGCTGGTACCAGGGTCGGCAGGCCGCCTCAAGCCGCGACCGCAAACGCTCTTCAAAACCGGCCGGCAGTTCCAGTTCTTCTTCCGACCATGCCTGGAGAATGTTCACCGTCTGACGCAGGGCCTCCAGTTCTTCCCGGCAGGAGTTACACAGGCGCAGATGTTTCTCCACGGCCCGCCGTTGGGTTGCCGTCAGGACACCGTCCAGATATGATGACAGGAGTTCCCGGTAATGGTTACAGTTCACCGCCCCTCACCCCCTTTGCTTATATAGACGTTTTGCCCCAAAAAATGTTCCCGTTCCTTTATCAGGTGCTGTCGCAAAAACTGCCGTGCCCGGCTCAAGCGGGATTTCACCGTCCCTACGGAACAACCCAGGATAGTCGCTATCTCTCCATAGCTAAAACCCTGCAAATCACGCATGATTATTACCATGCGATATTCCGGCGTCAGAACCTGGATTAATTTATGTATATAGTCCTCCCCTTCCCTGGCCAGGAAAATTTCTTCCGGTGAAGGGACACCTCCCCAAGTGGCCAGCTCCCAGGGTACCCCCTCTGTTTCCTGCAAGCCCTCCAGGGAAAGGGTGGGCCGCCGGCTGAGGCGGCGCAAGGCATCGCGGCAGACATTGGCAATGATATGCTGCAGCCAGGTTTTAAAGGAACACTGTCCCCGGAAGCCTGGCAGGTTTTTAAAAGCGCGCACCAGGGCCTCCTGGGCGGCATCACCAGCATCTTCGGCATTGCCCAGGAAGCGGTAGGCAATGGTGTAGAGCATCTTCTGGTAACGCTCTACCAGGAGGGTAAAAGCCTCCATATCGCCCTTTTGACTCCGGGCCAGCAATTCCTCATCAGGGACCACAGCTGCCCACCACCTTCCAGCTTTTTTCCTATTCGCCATCTCCCTTACTTTATCCTTTTAGGCCCTTGCAGGAACGTAAAGTCTATGTTAAAATTAAAAGCACACAAGCCGAAGTGGTGGAACTGGCAGACGCGCCGGACTCAAAATCCGGTGGCCGCGAGGCCGTGCGGGTTCGACCCCCGCCTTCGGCACCAGAAAGTTAGGTTTTTCAAGGCTTTGCGGGTTTGCCTGGCGGTTGCCAGCCACAGAGCCGAGGGCAACCGCAAACAAACCGCAAATATTAATCAGCATTGACCAGCTTCGTAGAGCTGGTTTTCTTTTTGGCCGTCAGGAAAGAACCCGCTCAGGATGTAAGCCTCGAATTGATCCACCGCTTGATAGTACTTATTCATACTCGGATACACGTAGGTTCGGGCGGTAAACCCGGGATCATAGTGTCTCGCTAGATCGGCTACTATGTTGATACTTACCCGAACTTCCTGAGCCATGATAGTTACATAGGTGTGGCGCAAATCATGAAAACGAATGCGAGGAAGACTAGTCTTGTCAATAAATGCTCTAAACTTGTGACTGAGGTCTGATAGGTCCCAAGGCTTTCCGTCAGGTTTACAACATACTAGCCCGAGATCCTGATATGCCGGACCTAACTGTAATTTACGGGCCGCTTGCGCCTTCTTTTCCTTGGTCAATAGCGTTGCTAAAATTTTAGGCATTATAACTGGTTTAGCCTTACTGTATTTAGACTTCGTGTGGCTGTCTAGCTTTAATTCAGTTTTTGGAGCGGATTAACCCCCGCAGATTGGACATATGCACCCGACATTAAACTCTCTCGCAATTTTTCTTCAAGTTTTAAAGGGGCAAAGGCTTTCGAATACGCACCAATTTACGTCACACCCTCGCGGGATGTCAGGGCTGCAATCCTGTCTCAATATGACGACGGTAAAACTTGGCCGGCGACAAGTAGTGCAAACTGGAGTGCAACCGGCGGTTGTTGTAACGGCTAACGAATTCTACGACCGCCTGATATGCCTCCGCATAGGTCCCAAACTCGCCCATCGACAAGCATTCATCCTCAAGAAGCCGATGGTACGATTCGATATATGCGTTCATATTCGGTGTCTTGGGCGGTATTCTCTCGTGTAGGACATTCCATCGCTCACACTCCGCTTCAAACAGATGGCTTACAAACTAGGGTCCATTATCCGAACGGATGATGGGTAATGGTAAATTCCTTTGAAGAATCTGACGTTTCCATAATGCTGCTCGAAAAGTTTCAACGGCATGTCTGACTTCACAGGTTAGACCAATATGATAGCCCACAATCTGCTTGTCATAGACGTCAGTAAATTTCAGACGTTCCACTTGAACAACCTCCTGACCTTATAATCTCATGAATTTGGAAGATTGTCCAATCTAATTTCGGGGCTTTAGAGGTTTGTATGGGAAAGTTGTAAACTCCAGTGGGGGTTGGGCGCGAGGGATTAGAATAAGTGGGGCCTCAAAACCTGAGTCTGGATATGGAGCAAGTTACAGTTATTCGTTAATGCAAAATGGCTCTCCTTTCCCTGATGAAACAGCTTATGACATAAATTATTATATAGCTAGAGCATATCCAGGAACAGTTACTCTAAATTTTGCCAATAAGGTCTATACTTCTGATAGCATTCCCGAGAACAACGATAAGAGACACTCTACAGTAACCTTGCCATAAAAAGGGGTTTCCCCAAAGATATGGATGAATAACTTAGAGTAACGAGGCCTTAAGGCTTCGGAAGTTCTGTGAACTCAACAAAAAATGTTAGGGGGAGAAAGATGTATTACAAGAAGAAATTAGGTTTAATCATTATCTTGTTGGTCACGTGCGTTATTTCAGTGGCATTAGTGGGATACGGTTTCTCGTTTATGGAAGACAAATTGCTGGTTAATAATGTGCCTACCTATCCCAAACCAAGTGATAGCCTAAACATGGTATTTTCTTCGCCTGACAACAGATATGTAGTAGAACTCAAAACACAGCCTGAGTTTTTCGTTGATGGAAGTATTGTATATGACGTTTATTTAACCACCCCCGAAGGGAACAAAAAGGAAGTTCCGGAAAAAGTTCTTATGGCCTCTCCAGCAGAGGCAGAAGCGAAAGATTATATAGTATGGCTTAGTAAGGACGGGTTCATGATAAATGGAGAGAAGTTAATTAAGACTTCTGGTGAAGTCGAGGATCTTCGTCCCCTCTGGGGAGAAGTAAAATATGCTTCCTCTTTTAAGGTATCTCCTGATAAAACTCAACTGGCGCTAATAGGTAAAACCAGCAACAATGATAGAGTTATAAAGGTCATAGATCTTAACACCCGCCAAGTTATCGCCACTCAAATTTATCCTTTTAAGGAGCCGGTAAACACTGGTCCGCTGACCAACCGGATAGCATGGGGGCTAACAAATACCATCTACTATGATGTGGATATTGAAGGCAAGTATCGAGTCTATCACTTACGTAGCGGTGTTCCATCCCTACTTTTTGAAAATGCCAAGCTGATTAACACTTCACCTGATGGGAGATACCTAGCCGTGATTAAAGGATTAACCAAAGAAGAACAACCTTTCACCCTTATCTACGACCTGCAGGACAAAACCGTGAAAGGCGAAATTTCTCGAAGCAGGCGCATCTCTTGGCTTACAGACAAGGAGTTTATTGCGGTTGATCTTTCAGGCACGAGCTCTCAAGCAGAAGTATATACGATTAAAGGCGAAAAGTTGCTGAAGCGCGATACTTTTAACCTACCGGAGGGTATTTTCATAGGAGCTAAATTAGAAGAAGATGCAGTGGTCTTGAACTCTGTCTCCACAAGCGCAGATGGCAAAGTACAAATGATCAAAGAAAGACGGAACTGGAAACCATGAATACAGCTACCCCATTGGTGTAAAGTGCGGCACAGTAAGTACAGATTTAAGGCTTTTAGGGCAATTGGAAAAAGCGGTAGAAGAAAAGGGTGGTGCTTCCGAAACAAGTATGATTTTCCGGCGGTTGAAGCTTTGTCCCTCAAGGTCTCTTGGTCTTGAGGGGGAGGGGGAAATCAAAAATGATTACAGGCTTTAGCCCGCAAGCATTTGCCAAGTTTTGCTTCGGAAGCACCGAAAAGGGTTATACAGGGGAAGTACAATATGAAAGGGTAATTAAATAGGCAAGCACAGAAGGGGAATGAAATATTTACGGCCCGGACATCTTCCGGGCCGCCCATTTTATTTTCTCACGAAAGCAAGCGAAGCCAACTTTTCCATTTCTTGCACAGGCAATATGCAGAAATTACTGCGTTCCCCCATCGCCCGCAGGGCCGCATCGCCGCCCAGATCTAGGCCGAATATTTTTTCTCCGCTGGATAGATTATATTCGTATAGAAAACCCGCTTCCACCAAAAAGTTTAACACGAAATCAGCCTCACCTGTTGCCAAGCCTTTAGTAGTAAAAAATTCCATAGCTGTTTGCCTATAACAAAATTTACACTGGTTAAGCCACGACAAAAATTCTAGAATTACGTCTTGCATCCCTCCGAACATACGTTCCAATAGCATTAACTTTAACGTTAGAGGATCGATTGGCCCAGCCTTTGTCCTACGCACGCTTACTTTCTCAAACTTACGGCCGATTTGGAGGAGTATATCACGCATTTTTTCAAATGTGGCCCCGGCCCCATTCCCATTCGCCATCCTCACTCCACCCCCTCTCCCAAAACGCCTCTAAATCCAAAAATTTTGGCCTACAAGCGGCCTTTCTGGCGGGGGTACGTAGGGAAGAATATCCACCGCCCAAAACCCCCGCCAGAAAGGCCAAAATTTTGCGTTTGCGTAAATTTAACGTCATGCAGTTATAATTGCATAACTTTATAACGTTACTACTGCACCACGTGCGTTTTCAATAAGTCATACATGGTACAGGTTATTTCAACCCCGAAATCGAAGCCATCACAAACTCCCGTCCTGCCGCCCTGATTTGAAGTTAGCCGGGCCACGTAAAGGCCCTCTTTGGTATTTTCGTCGCTGTAAATATAACGCTGCCAACCGTCGGTTGTCGTATCTCGAAGTGGGAATTCCCACACCGATCTTTCCACATACCAGTCACCATCTTGGTAGACTTCACGGCTGGTGCGCTCTAAGATCGTCACCTTTCCGTCCGGCCACTGAACCCGCATCTCGGTCGGGCCGTTGTAGGTTCCTCCGAAGGGCGTGGCAGGCGGGCAGCACGGGCTTTGAGGAACTTTGCTCTCCCAATCAGTACGATATTCGGTTACTACCTTCATGGTCATGTAGAACCCGGCCAGGGTCTTAGCATTTTCATTTCGTATATGAAAGTCGGTCGTCTCCAGGGCGCTCCGCCAGCTCGCCGAAAGTACGGCGTCAACGATCCGGAACTGCTCTTGGTAAGTTACCGTCTTGCTGGCGGGCTTCCAGCAACCATGCCAGTGACAGCCATCATCGGTACAATGCCTCCAGCAGTGGGGCTCCCAATACTGCCAGTTGTAGGTAACTTGCCAACTGCCGTTAGTGTTTTGGCAGAGGGGATATATTACAGGAGGTGGGTTAACCTCCAGAGAGGTAGTCTTCTTGTTGTCTGCGTAAGTAGTTTCGGCAATATTTCTATCAGGGTTAATTTCGGCCTCCAGGGTATAATTACCTGCGTTCGGAGGAACCCAAGTAAAAACGTAATCCCTTGCCTCATAAGCTGGTAATGTTACAGGTTGCCGGGCTATTTCATTTCCGTTGGCCCTTACAACTAAAGTGGTGTTTATACTTTTATTAGAGTAGTTCTGCGCTCCTACCGTGATCGCTACCGAAGAATTCTGTTGGGCAGGTGAAGGCTGAACGTTGATATAGTTTACGGCCAGATTAACCTGATCCAAAACGAAATCAATCGACAGCCAGTCATCGCTTTTATCCGAGTTTAAATCTCCATTTGGATCGTTTTCAGCTCCGTTGTAATACACTGTAAGGGTTTTATTCTCATTCGTAAGCGGCGTCCATTGAAAAGTCACGTCTTTTTGATCGGGAAACATCATAGAAGGTATTATGCCGCTTCCGATCTCTACAGGGTGATTACCGCCTAACTCTGCTTCGGTTCCCCTTACGTCAAGATTTATTAACTGAGCCCCCGGCAACTCGGAAGTGGTGAGCGTTACCTTAACGTTATATGGCACTCCGGCCTTTACGGGTTGATGTACTACAGGGGTGGAACCCCTGGTGGCTTCCGCCACCGGGGTTCCGTTCTGGTCAGTAACCTCTACTTTCTGTACCGTCACATTGGCCTTTCTGTACCCGTAGACCGTAATTGTCCAGGGAATGTACCAGCGCCAGCCTTCTACATTAGGGCCTTGCCAGGACTCTTTGATGTTTTGGGCTCTTTCTTTTGGTGCTAAAACTAGTGCGTAAACCAGCTCGATATTGCCATTGGCGTCGGGGCGGTCAGAACTGCTAACGCCGTACTGTTGGGAAAGATATACCAAATAATCCCCTTCAAATCTGCTGTATAATGTATACCTGTCCTTAGGCCACCCACGAGTTAGAGGATCAAGAAAATCTTGCTCTGTAATGTACTTCTTAGTCTCTATTCTGGTGATATGATAATCCTTAACCAACCAGTCCGGCAGGTGGTAAGTTATGCCCCATTGCACACCTACGCCCCATGGTGCGTCGGGATAGGTATCGCCGTTAGTATCTTGCCAGACCCCATTGGCGTGTTTCCAGATGTCAAAATAGGCCACATCGATAATTTTCGCAACAATTTCCTCTGGCGGCGCTCCAGTGGGAGCGGCAGGGTCGAAGTTGGGGCCAATGAAACCCAGGCAAATATCGCCAATAGAAGCAGAATACCTATTTTTTTCTTATCCGACTTTCTATTGACCACCCTACCACCCCCCTATGGTAGTCTGACGAATGCTTCTGGCGTGCGAATATATACTTCCGATATATCCTCAGGCTTGACTAGCCACTCCCCAGCATGATAAAGGGGATAATGTACCGTAATTGTGCCGTCGGGATTGGTAGTAACAGCACCAGTATAGGCATCTTTTGAAGGTGTAATTTGGGTAAAACTGCCGTCTTTTTTTCTAAATTACTAAACTGTAATTACTATATTCATTCATAACCACGTCAAACTTTTGTTCCATAATACGGTAGCTATATATACCCACACCATAGTAAGGAGTAACAAAAGGTAAAGTTTTCGGTTCATAAACTAGGTAATTTTTGAGGCGTTCAGTCAAGTAAGGATTATCGCTGTAAAGATTGAGATAACCTTGTAGAGAAGGATAATCTCCTACTTTAATTCCAGTGTTCTTTGCCTTCGGGCTTATTACATATACGATATAGTTAATACCATCCCATCGGACTTCGCACCCCAACCCTTCGGCGACTGCCCGCAAGGGAATCATAGTGCGGTCATTTTTGATTACAGGCACGGTGTCCATGACCTTCTGCTGGCCATTAACCGTATAAGTGTTTTTCCCGATCCAGACTACTACGGTTCTCCCCTCATACCGGACGGTAACGCTCTGGTCGGCTTCGTTCCAGTCCACGGTTGCGCCCAACGCTTCCGAAACGGCCCGGTATGGGATCATAGTGCGGTTGTCTTCGTTGATATAAGCGGGCACGTCGGGATGAATTTCCCTGCCGTCAACTAAAACCCTGGGATGCATGGCGTCGGCGGCGAAGGCGGCTGCGGCCAGGATAAGGGCCAGGGCAAGGGTTAAAAGCGACACGGTAATTTTCTTCATGCTAATCATTCTCCTTTCGTTTTCTGGTCTTTTTGGTCTTTTATTTTTTTTTAATCTTCTTAGAGGGCCTTGTTTCCTCCGGCGCCTGAGGGAATTTAGCTACATAAGTATCCAAAAATTGCTTTAGTGCCTCGTTTACCACCTCTTTCTTTTGCTTTCTTTCACTAGCGGCCACAATTGAAATTTTCCTCCAAATCTCTCCGTCTATCTCCACGCAAACCCTTCCCACTTTCTCGCCCCCTTAGCATAGTTTACACCTGTATATTACCATACGTCGGTTAAATTTACAACTTTAACCTAATTTTAAAACTTTTGTAAATGAGTTTTAGACATTTCTTTAAAGGTTGGCAAAGTGGCGGGGCAGGGTGGCCCCGCCCAAAAGCATTTTAGTACGCTAAATGTCTCCTCTCCTAGACTAGACGGTACAAATCCCTGTACTTATCGTCGTCTGTTGTGGAAATTGGCACAGGCCGGGGCCGGGCCGCCAGCGGGGTGGGCGGCTCCCACTTTTCCCGCAGGGCCGTGAGAAGCATACCTTCTACACTTCGTATTTGCTTACCTTGGGCGGCATAAGCGGCCAAAGCCGTGGCCGCTTTCTCGACCTCTTGTAGGCGGTATCTTTTAGCAACTTCAGCAGCAAAGGTGTTGCTAACCCGGGCTCCGATCACTTTTTCAATAGTCTCAGATACAGTTTCGGTGTTGGCATAACTACTACTACAACCTAGAGGAGAAGCTGCTTTAGTGTTAGGAGCCTTTCTGTTTGCTTTGGCTTCTGCTTCCAGTTCGGGGTAGTAGTTGTAGGTCTCACTTTTGTGTAGATCCTCACATTAATTCATCCCAAAATAATTCCATGGTCGCAAATTGAACAATCTGCATCTAAAGTTAATACCAGGAGAGTATGAGAATCCTATTTCACTTTACGCCAGTATTCAAACTATAG
>NZ_BJKN01000006.1 GCF_006538365.1 Moorella sp. E308F
TTAAGGGTACACGAAATAACTCCCCGGGAGGTGGCCGGTGTAGCCGATGCTACTGCCGAGATCCGCCGGGCCTTAGAGAATCCTATAGGTAACCGGGGGATAGAAGAGCTACGCGGCGCCCAAAAAGTAGTTATTGTCGTCAGCGATCTGACCCGGCCGGTACCCAATGCCGTCATTTTACCGGTCCTGTTGGATAAACTGAACGCTATAGGAATCAGCGATGATCAGATTACCATCCTGGTGGGAGCTGGCCTGCACCGGCCGGCGCCGCCGGAAGAATTTCCCCTCATTGTTGGGCCCGAAGTAGCGGCCAGGATCAAGGTGATCAGCCACGACGCCTGTGCCCCTGGGATCTTGCGCCAGGCCGGCACCTCTTCCCGGGGGACGCCCATCTGGATCAACCGTCACTACCTGGAGGCCGACGGTTGCATCCTTATAGGTATGATTGACCCCCACCAGATCGTCGGGTACAGCGCCGGGGCCAAGTCCCTGGTCATCGGCTGCGGGGGGGAGGCTACTATCCGCGCCAACCATGCCCACCTGGTGGAACCGGAAGCTTCCCTGGGGCGGGTGGAGGGCAACCCGGCCCGGGAGGATATTGATGAAATCGGCGGCCTGGTTGGTATCGACCTGATCATTAACGTGGTCTTGAACAACCATAAAGAAATTGTCCGCGCTGTGGCCGGCCATTATCTGGAAGCCCACCGGGCCGGGGTGGTCGTGGCCCGTGAGGTCAGCGAGGTACCAGTCCCCGAAGTGGCCGACCTGGCCATTGTTTCCCCAGGCGGCTTTCCCAAGGATATCAACCTCTATCAGGCCCAGAAGGGCCTCTATCATGCCACGCCGGTAGTAAGAGAGGGAGGGATAATTATCCTCTGCGCCGAGTGCCGGGAAGGAGCCGGGGAAGATCGCTTTATTGCCGGCATGCGGGCCGGTAACACGCCGGCAGCAGTAATGGAATCCTTCCGTAGCCGGGAATTTCAGATGGGGTTTCATAAAGCCTTTCTCTGGTGCCGCTCCCTGGTCCATGCCCGGGTAATCCTTGTAAGCAGCGGGGTTGACGACGAGCTGGCCCGGGTAATGATGGTCCGTAAAGCGCCGGATCTTCAGGCGGCCATTGACCTGGCCCTGCAGGAGCTTCCAGGAGCCAGGGTAGCTGCCGTACTGCCCAAGGCCAATTCGACGATACCGGTGCTTTAATTGCTAGGTGGGAAGTGAGAATTGGGTAAAAACCGGAGGGTTGGAGATAAATTGATGATTGAAGTATGGGTAAACGGTAAACAACTCCAGGTTGATAGAGGTACTACTGTCACCGGCCTGCTGGCCCGGGAAGGCCTGCTGACTCCAATTGCCACCGTAGCGGTCAACGATAAGCTGTTACCGCGGCAAGATTGGGATTACCGCCTCCAGGATGGCGACAGGTTGGAAGTTATCAATCTAATGGAGGGCGGTTAAGGAGGAAAAGGCCGTCCCGTGGCGAATTAACCTGGGAGTACCTTATGAGAAAAAGGAGAATCCCCATGCCTTTACCTGGTAACTTCTGGGCGGCCGCTATAGGCAGCTTGCCCTATCAGGAGCCCGGACCTGCCCTGGAACTCATCTTTAAGAATATGCCCCTGGTACCCCACTGGCCTCAGTTACCCAGGCGGGGGCATCAGGAGCACTTTGTTTATCAGAGCCTATCTCCCCTGGTGCGCCTGGGATTGATTAAAGACGAGCCCGGGGAAATGCCGGTATTTACCGATGCCAGTCCTGATTGGGCCGCTAACCTGACGGCCTTTTACAGCCTTTACCTGGAGGCCGAGGCTGGTAGCGAAGAAGCCCTGGCGGCTTTTGCCATTCCCCGGGAAGCCGGAATCGGTTTTTATGCCCTGGTGGAATGCCTGGAACAGCATGGTCCCGGTAGAGCCCGTTTTCTTAAGGGCCAGGTAGCCGGCCCGGTAACTGCCGGCCTTTACCTAAGCAGCAGCTCCGGGCGCAGCGCCTTTTATGACCCCCAGCTAAGGGACCTCATCGTAAAGACTACGGCCATGCAGGCATGCTGGCAGGTCCGGGAACTGGGACGATTCGGGCTGCCGGTGCTGGTATTCGTCGATGACCCGGCCCTGGCCGCCTACGGTACTTCCACTCACGTAGCTTTACAGCGAGATGATCTGGTGGAGGCCCTGGCCGGGGTAGTGGAGGGGATCAGGGCCAAGGGCGGCTTGCCCGGTGCCCATTCCTGCAGCGGGGTGGAATGGCCCATCTTTTTTGAATCCGGTTACCAGATTGTAAGTTTTGATGCCTATAACTACTTTACTTCTCTCCAGGTTTTTGCCCCTGATGTGGCCACTTTCCTTGACCGGGACGGTGTGCTGGCCTGGGGGATTGTACCTACCTATGAGCAGGCCTGGCAGGAAACGGCAGCCAGCCTGGCTGTCAGGCTGCAGGGTGCAATTGAGGAGCTGACCCGGAAGGGTGTGGACCGGGAGCTCCTTTACCACCAGTCTTTGGTGACCCCGGCCTGTGGTACTGGCGTTCTAGACGTGCGCCTTGCTGAGCACATCTACAAGTTAACGGCCGGAGTGGCAGAACTTATGGGCCAGGAGCTATAGCTTGAGGAGCCGCTCATTGCGGCGAGCCTGCACTGGCATTTGCCGGCCTAAGATAAAGTTTTTCCTTGAAAAACGGCGAAAATATGTTCTATCATCAGAAAAACTCTCTATTTTGGAGGGTTTTTCTTTTTTGTGCGCCCGGCATGGGCGTTAACTTGGTGGTGAAAGTCCACTGCAGGCGAGGCAGCACGAGTCTGCTAGCCAAAGGCAAGGGTGCCCATCGCGAGGTGGGATCCGGAGGAAGCCGGAGGCAA
>NZ_BJKN01000007.1 GCF_006538365.1 Moorella sp. E308F
TCTATAGAACAGGGCCATACTTTACTGGTCAAAATAGGACCGGCCAGCATCGAGGTAAGATCCGGCTTTGATCCCGCCTTGCTTTCTCAGGTGGTTAAGGTGCTGGTAGCTTTATGCTAAACGAAGCTGCCATCGACCGGGTTTATCTCGCCTGCGGCGCAACGGATCTGCGCAAGTCCATTGACGGGTTAGCGGTGCTGGTCAAGGAAGGGTTTGAACTGGACCCCTTCTCTTCCTGCCTTTTCGTTTTCTGTAACCGCAATAGGGATAAACTAAAGATCCTCCACTGGGAGCATAATGGGTTCTGGCTTTATTACCGCCGGCTGGAGAAGGGCAAATTCCTGTGGCCTAAAGCAACCACTTCTTCCACCATCACCATAAGCCGCCGGGAACTCCGCTGGCTGCTTGACGGCCTCCCCTTAAAACAGCCTAAAGCCCATCCCGAGGTAAAAGCACGTACCATCTTGTAATAGAAATCGCCAGAAAGAAATATTTTCTGTTTGTAGTTGATTCTAGAGGAATTTGGGCTGATTCGTCGAATCATTAAAGCATGAACACTTCGCAATCTATCACCGCCATGACCATAGAAGAGCTGCAAGAGCGCTGTGTTCAGCTGGAAAAGCTATGTATGCAGCTGGAACAACAAAACGCGGAACTGACCGCCAAGCTAAACTGGTTTATGGAACAGTTTCGTTTAAGCAAGAAACGGCAATTCGGTGTTTCCAGCGAACGGACCAAGCCTCTAGAAGAGCAGCTTTTACTTTTTAACGAAGCGGAAGCGGAAGCCCGGCCGGAGGCGCCTGAGCCTGATTTGGAAACCATCACCTACCAGCGCCGCAAAAAACACAGCCGCCGGGAGATGAACCTGGAAGATCTGCCGGTAGAAGTAGTAGAGCACCGCCTACCGGAAGAAGAGCGGGTCTGCCAAAGCTCACGGCGGCCCTTTGCATGAGATGAGCATCGGGGTACGGCAGGAACTTAGGGTCATCCCGGCCCAGGTGAAAGTGGTTAAACATGTGCGCTACGTCTATGCCTGCCGCCGCTGCGAGAGGGAAGAGATAAGTACTCCCGTAATAACGGCGCCTATTCCGGCGTCCGTACTTCCTGGCAGCCCCGTATCTCCCTCCCTCATGGCCTACATTATGACCCAGAAATACGGGGCAGGCCTACCCCTTTACCGCCAGGAGCAGCAGTTTAAAGGCTTGGGTATAGACCTTTCCCGGCAGACATACTCCCCAACCTGGACCTCGAGGATAAAAACGCCCTGGATCAACTCTTGCCGTGGTCGGAAACTTTGCCTCCTGTCTGTCGAATGAATAATTAAGCTTGTTTTAGCCCCCGCCTCAGATGCAAGCATTCCTGTAATGATTTAAGGCAGATGTTGCCAATAAAAAAGCCTCCTGGTAAAAAGAAAATAGATCAAAACAAACAAACCCACCAGGAGGCAAGAAACCGTATGAATGAAGTGCAAAAGAAATTACTGGTCCATGGTGATGTAATAATTGTCGGTATCGACGTAGCCAAACACAATCACTGGGCACGGATCTATAACCAAATGGAACTGGATGTGGTCAAACCCTTCATCAAGTCTCATAATAGCAAAGAAGGCTATTATCGTCTAGTGGCAAAAATGGAAGAAGCCAAAGAAAAAGCCAGGGCAACAAAAGTAGTAATCGGCATGGAACTCACCGGCCACTACTGGAAACCCTTAGCATGGTTTCTCCAGGAGCAGGGCTATACGGTAGTGATAGTCAACCCCTATCACGTCAAAAGGCGGAAAGAGGAAGTAGGTAACTCCCCCACCAAGAACGATCGCAAAGACGCCGGGATAATAGCCAAAGTAGTCAAGGACGGAAATTTCCTCCACTGCCTTTTGCCCAAAGGAAAATATGCCGAGCTAAGGAACCTGACCGTAACCCGGCGGCAGCAACGCCGGAAACTAAACAGCGCCTTCAAACAAACTCTAGGCCATCCTGAACGAATACTTCCCCGAGCTAGGGCAAGTATTCAAAAACCTGTTAGGCAAAGCCGCCCAATGGGTCTTAAGGAACTGTCCCTTCCCCAGGTTAATTTTAGCCTATAAACTCGAAGAATTAGCCACTGCATTAAAAGAAGCCAGTAACCACCGGGTAGGGATGAAAAGAGCCCAGGCCCTCTACCAGACGGCCCAAGAATCAATAGGAGTAACCAAAGGATTAACCGGGGCCCAATACAAGCTAAACGCCTGCCTGGACGAAATAGCCTTTTACCAAAAGCAGATCGAGCAAACAGAAGATTGACAATCAACATTTTGCGAACGCTGCCGGTGCCGAAAGTTTCAATCCCTCATAGGTAGGCTACAAATCATATCCTTTAGCATGTATCTCAGGCATTTTATCCTGTTTCAATCCCTTATAGGTAGGCTACAAATTTTAAAAAGTTTGTCCCGCAGGGAGTGTAAATCATTTTGTGTAAATGACAAAGCAGCAATAAAATGGGGATACTATAGCTGGCTCTTAGCCGGCAGGAGGATAGGGCAATGCTAAGAAGCAACCTGAGCGCCTGCCAGTATTCTGCCAGGGATAATGGGGGGCACGATAACCGATTCCATCCCCTCACCTCTTTAAGGCCTCCTCTTAAGCCCCGAAATTAGATTGGACAATCTTCCAAATTAATGAGACTATAAGGTCAGGAGGTTGTTCAAGTGGAACGTCGGAAATTTACCCTAGAGTTCAAGCGCCAGGTCGTCGAACAGGCCAT
>NZ_BJKN01000008.1 GCF_006538365.1 Moorella sp. E308F
CTTTTTGGGCGCCGCGTAGCTCTTCTATCCCCCGGTTACCTATAGGATTCTCTAAGGCCCGGCGGATCTCGGCAGTAGCATCGGCTACACCGGCCACCTCCCGGGGAGTTATTTCGTGTACCCTTAAACCAGCCGGCAACTCGCCTGTTAGGTATCCTTCCCCGTAAGGGACTTTCACTTTAGTCAATTTCGACCCCCCTACTTCAGGCCATAATGGGCACAGTCTACCCTGAAAATAACCTCGCTCCAGGCTGGCATTGTTTTTGCTCGCTCCAAACAAATGCCAGCCCGTTATTTTCATCCTTCTTATGGTGCCGCGTTAGCGGCATGGGTGTCTTAAGCCCGATCAACAATCAGGGAAGCCCGTAGTAAGGCTTCCCTTCATCAATTAGATACCAGACTAATTAATAAAGAGAGGTTTAACTTTAGTTTGTGGTCTTCCCTTGCCTTTTTAATCGCTATCATCAGCCGCCAGTTCGGCCCCCCAGCCGCTGAACTGCAGCCACAGGCCCCAGGCAATCATTACCACGGCCAGGAGCATAAAGACTGCTACAATGGGCCTGGTGAAGAAAATCAGGGGCGAACCATCGGAAAGAACCAGGGGCTGTTTTAAGGAAGTCTCCAGCATCTGGGCTAGGACGGTGGCCAGGACCATAGGCGCCAAGGGAAAGCCCAGTTTGCGCATTAAATAGCCTAGGACACCGAAAATAAGGGCCACCCAAACGTCAAACATCAAGAAGCGGACACTATAGGCACCGATAACCGAGAACAGGATAATCATTGGTCCTAAAATGGGGAAGGGAATGAGGGCGATCCGCGCCCACAACCCCACCAGGGGCAGGTTTAAAACCAGCAGGATAAACATTACCCAGGTACATGATGGCGATGACCGCCCACACCAGGTCAGGATTTTCCTTGAACAACATGGGTCCTGGTTGCAAGCCATACATCATAAACCCGCCCAGGAGGACGGCTAGGGCCGGCCCGGAAGGAATACCAAAGGAGAATAAAGGTACAAAACCACCGCTGCAGGTAGCATTATTGGCCCCTTCCGCCGCCGCCACCCCCTCTATGGCGCCATGGCCGAAGAGGTGAGGTCGTTTGGAAACCTTTTTTCGGCATCATAGGCGATAAAGGTGGTTACCGCCGGGCTGCACCCCGGCAAGAGCCCCAGGAAAAAGCCAATTACCGAAGAACGCAGCATGGCGCCCCAGCTCTGTTTTAAGTCTTCCTTCGTCGGCAGCCAGTCACGAATTTTATTTTCATAAATCGAGGCTACCGCCCGTTCCACATTAACCAGGACCTCCCCTATAGCAAAGAGGCCGATGATGACGCTGATGAAGTTAACCCCTGCCATGAGGGAAACCGTGCCAAAGGTCAGGCGGGCTTCCCCTGTCAGGGGATCCAGGCCAATCATGGCCACCAGCAGGCCCAGGGCCGTAGCAATGAGCCCCTTTAGCAAAGCCCGCCCCGAAAGGCTGATTACCAGGCTCAGGGCCATAAACATCAAGGCGAAGTACTCCGGTGGCCCAAAAGCCAGGGCCACATTGGCCAGGCGAGGGGCAAAGAAAGTCAGTCCCACCAGGCTTAAGGTCCCGGCCACAAAGGAAGCCTCAATCTATACTCCCGCCTCTATTCCGACGTCTGTGGTCTTACCATTGCTATTTAATTCTATACGGAGAAACAAAATCCTCCCTGACCACATTAAATTTTTAGCCAGGATAACAAGAATGCTGTATACAAAATACCCCGACCAAAATTAGCCATGGTAAGCTTTAAGGATTCTCAATGTTCCTGTAGACCCAGGGACAGGCGAGCGGCGCCAATGATCCCCGCCTCATTGCCCAGCCTGGCCGCCAGGACCGGTAAGGGTTTAATCTGCCAGGCTCCTAAGCTTTCAGCCAGGTATTTACGGATGGGAGCCAAAATCACTTCC
>NZ_BJKN01000009.1 GCF_006538365.1 Moorella sp. E308F
CATCCCGTGAGGGTGTGACGTAAATTGGTGCGTATTCGAAAGCCTTTGCCCCTTTAAAACTTGAAGAAAAATTGCGAGAGAGCTTAATGTCGGGTGCATATGTCCAATCTGCGGGGGTTAATCCGCCTCAGTACCAATTATCCCTGGGAGAACTAGCGATAAACCTCGGGGGTTTGGGGGCAGAGCCCCCCAAGAACTCAGTTAATATTCCCTTGCAAGCCAGTTAAATAGTCATTCTTGCTGTCAATCTTTCATCAAAATAGATTACCAGTTGGGGAAGGCATTTGCTCCAATTTCTTATCGGCATAGTCCATTTTCTAGCAATGTCGAGGGTGGCCATATAGACGATTTTTCTTAAAGCCTCATCTGAAGGATAAGCCGTTTTAGTTTTAGTAACCTTTCTCAGTTGCCGGTGATAGCCCTCAACGGTATTGGTGGTATAGATAATCCGGCGTATTTCCGGCGGATACTTGAAATAAACCGTTAATTCCAGCCAGTTCTTCTCCCAGGATTTAATTACAAGGGGATACTTCTTCTGCCATTTATCCTTGAACTCGATGAAGTTTAACTCCGCTTCCTCAAGGGTAAAAGCCTGATATGCCTGCTTTAACTCGGCCATTAGCGATTTGCGGTCTTTGTAAGAAACATACTTGAAGGAATTGCTGATCTGGTGAATGACGCAGAGTTGTACCTCTGTCTGCGGGAAAACCGCGTTTATGGCCTCAGAAAATGCCGTTAGGTCGTCTTTACAGACTATCATAATATCCTCCACGCCCCGGTTTTTTAAATCGTTAAGTACGCCGAGCCAAAAGCTGGCACTTTCGCTCTCGCCAATCCAGATGCCCAGAATATCTTTATGACCCGTAACGATGATACCCAGAATCGTATAGACAGCCTTATTAATAATGCGGTTATCCTGTTTTACCTTGAAGTGAATGGCATCAAGGTAAATGATAGGGTAGACAGGATCTAATGGCCGTGACTGCCATTCAACTATCTGGGGAATGATTTTATCCGTCACCTTACTAACGAGGACCGGTGATACCTCGATCCCGTAAATGGTAAGCGTCAAATACAACCCACCTTGGCGCAATATCCGAGTATAGGGGATAATCCTCTTCAGAACACAGGCTGAGGAGGAATTTCTTTATGACCAAAGCCGAACGGCAAGCACTATGGGAAACCCGG
>NZ_BJKN01000010.1 GCF_006538365.1 Moorella sp. E308F
GACTTTTTTCCTGCTTCAGCCCTAACGGCTACCTTTTTAACAGCCCCGGATCGCGAACCTTGAAAAACTCTTGTACAAGTACCAGTTTTAATTCTCCCGGGGGCAGGCTGTCAAGCGCAATATATTACTTATCTCGGAGCGCTCTAGTGGGGCGCAGCAATTTTTAAGGGCTCCACCCTACGGCCAGGCGGCCGGGTACCAACCCTTGGGTCCATCCGTATCGCAGGTGAGGCCCTTGTTAGCACATCTTCTTTGAGCTTCTTTCACCTTAAACTTATGCACTAAATTTTACCGGTGCTGATTCTCTGGCGTTTCTTCCCATGCCCCATATCAGTGCGATAATGCCCATTATCCCGAACAGAATTGCGCCGGTTATAAAAGCGAACATATTGATATCAGAACTCATTAAAGCCGATATGGGGGTTATGATGTACGGGCATAAAAACGAACCCAGGTTCTGGCCGGCCACCACAATGGAAGTAGCCAGGGGTACGGCAACCGGCTTAACAGACATGGATGTTCCAACCATAATG